>NZ_CP132933.1 GCF_040358985.1 Tunturibacter empetritectus
TAGTCGAGCGCTTTGGCGATGTAGTGGAACTTACGATTCAGCACGTTCCGTCTGCGGGAGTAAAGCGTCGTCTCCCCGCCAGTACGCACAACCTCGAGTCTGTAGCCGTCGAGCTTGATCTCATACGTCCACTCCGGACCCTCTGGGATCTTTGTAACGGGCAGGCACTCCATTGACTCGATAAATGTCGCTGTCTGAAGCGGTAATACGCTTTTCCTGGCCATAGTGTTTCGATGCACTTATTCGGGTGATACGCTTCTGGGATGGCGGAGCCCTATAAACTGACGGCCACCCCGTTCCTCTTGCTCGAAGGCGAGGACAAAGGACATTTGGAGACGGTCACCTTTATAGCCACTTCCGAACGCGATACGCAAAAGTGGTGGTCGGTGAACGTGGGTAGCTATGAGACCGATTTTAGTAAACTAGTCCATTCATCGGCCGCCAAGGAGATCGTCAATCGCCTTCGCTCTGGAGAGACTGTCGAGTTTCCTGGTCGCTATGAACTAAGCCAGCTAAAGGGTTTCGGCGGTAGCTGGGGAGATTAGACCAATGTGTGGCCGATACTACCGTCGATCAGACAAGCAACGCATCGCCGAGGCTTTCAAAGTCGGCAAGCTTCCGCCGGGCTTCGAGCTCCCGCCCGACTACAACATAGCTCCAAGTACCTATCAGCCCATTATTCGGGCTGACGCTGAGACCGGCGAGCGCGTTCTTGTCCAGATGCGCTGGGGATTGATTCCGGCCAAGATCGCTGATCCGGATAGTTTCAAAATCTACACAACAAGCAATGCTCGGGCTGAGTCGATTCTCGATAAGCCGATTTGGAAGGGACCCTTCCAACATAGCCGTTGTCTCATCCCCGTTGATGGCTTCTACGAGTGGCTGCAACGCCCTTCCCTGCCCCAACCACCGCCAATCGACCCCGGTGAGCACGGTCTTTTTGGAGATATTCCGGCGCCCCCGAAGAAGTCTCCCAAACCGAAGGCGGGTTCCAGACCCGTCTACAAATTTGAGATGCCGGACGGTGAGCCTTACGCCCTCGCCGGCCTCTTCTCCGAATGGCGGCCACGCAGAGGGGATTTACACCCGCCGCTTGATACTTTCTCGATCGTCACCACCGAAGCAAACGAGTTGATGGAACCTATCCACAACCGCATGCCCGTTATTCTGCACTCGCGGGACTTCGACCGATGGCTCAACGACTACGATGAGTCTCGGCCGCCCGTAGATCTGCTGCGTCCATATGAAGCAGACAAAATGCGCATGACACCCGCCAACAGACTCGTTGGCAATGTGCGCAACAACGGTCCCGAGATGCTGAATAGTGCTTGATACGCGGGAACGCCAATGGGATGCCTAATTGGAGTAGCCAGCATCCTTTTCGGCTATGCAGATTCGGCCCTCTGCCGAGTTCTTCCACGCTGTGTCTGCCTTCATCGCCTCTTTGCATTGTGAAGCGATGTTTCGCGCTACATCTGAGTGCTTCGTTAGCCAGATTTGAAGCCCAGCCACATCAGCCCTGCTCAGGTCTCCAGCACCGGCATCTTCAACCTGTTGCACGATCGTCCGCTGCTGAACGATTGAGGGCTTCGGCTCAGATTTACAGCCAGCTAGACAAATCAAGATCGCTAGAGCTACATAAGAACGGTTCAAGGCACTCTCCTTTTGCTCTTCAAGTTTATAGAAATGAAAAAGGGGTAAAAAGCTTTCTGACTTTTCAACCCTGGTTTTAGTGTTAAAAGCCAATTCCGTAGCCCTCTCGCTCAATTGAGGGGCCTGACGGTTCCGATCCGTTACTGAGACTCGAATCATTGGAAAGCTCCACGTTTGAAAGCTCTGGTTCTTTACCAATGCCGTTTGTCCTGTCCGATATGTAGATTGCGAGGTCGTGAATGTTGGGATTCAGCTTCGTGAGTGCGACTTGCTGCTCCGCGAGTTGGCTGCTCTCGCCGGTTATCAAAACCCGGTCCGCAGAGACGTACTTCGCTGTCTCCACGCTGTAGCCGTGCTCGATGTGGCGGGCCTTTTCGGGGCTAAGCTCAATGTCCTTTCCGTTGTCCAGGCGAACGGAAAGAGCGTTGTCCTCACCGATCCTTTCGACGGTGGCCAAGTCGCCGGAGTGGATGCGGTTTTCCCGGTCGGGCACGGTGAACTGGATGCGATCTCCTACAGCTAGGTCGCGCTCTTCGGCCCGGTAGACGGTGCTCTGCCCCGTCTGCTGTTTTAGGAGCGCCGGATTGTAAGAAGCCTGCTCACCGCTGCGTGTTTCTACGGTGAGGAGATTCTTGGAAATATCGACTGCTATAACAGTGGCCGTGCTGTTATGAATGATGCCATGCTCCTCTGGGTTTCCCTTCTTGTAGTGGATCTCATCTCCCGGTGAGTAGTTCGCAGCGAGACGGGGATTGCCAAATTCCTGTTCGACCAAGACCGACACTGAGCGGCTCTCGGTGAGTCGGCCCTGTGCGTGTAAATCGTCGCGGATGAGCTGGGTAAGTTCGTGCCGATCGGCTGGATCGGCGGCGACGATGACGGTGCGATCCGGCTGTGCTCCGTAATCCAAGGCAACGGCGGCTAGGCGATGATCTGGGTTCGCGTATTCGTAAATTCGGCCCTGCTGCTGTAGCAGTTCGGTCGCTGTGGCTGGGTCGTTGTTGCGGAATGCCTCAACGGCTAGCCGGGTCTGTTCACTGGAACTCGGTTCCCTGAAATCGAGAGCAGCGGTCTTGCTGATGTCCGTTGCAAGCCGCTCTCCTAGCGTCTCCGCGTTGTTCGTGTAAATGCGGGCGTCTTCTGACGCGCGGGAGATGGCCACATACGCAAGCCGTGTATTGATAAGGCTGTTTGATGATTCTGTATCAATGTTTGCGATGACTCGGCCCGCAGTGAGACCTTGAGAGCTGTGAGAGGTAACGGCGTAGCCGTGATCGAATTGCCGGTACTCCGCGGCGTCGAATGTGACGGTGCGCTCGGCTTTGCCGTCGAGTCGAACGGTCATTTTTTCGTCCTCGAGGCCGAGGACTGTTCCAAGATCGCGGTTCGCAAGCCCGAGGTCTTTGTTGGGCACGGTGAACTGGATGCGGTCGCCGGTTGCGAACTCACGCTCAGTCTCTCGAAAGACATTCACTCCTCGGAGTCGTCGCGGGTCATAGGTAACGCTCGATCCATTTTCCAGCTCGACGGTAAGAGAATTGGCGCGTGCATCAACAGAGCGAACGGTAGCGAAGCTATCGCGCCCAATGCCTTCGGCCTTGCTGCCAGTGGTGTATTGCAGTACCTCGCCCACGTTATATCGCGCTGCCCAAGTACGGTCTGCGCCAGTCATATCGGAGCGGTGGGCAAGGGTGCTGAACTTCTGGCCGTCGTCGGCCAGCGTGCCCTGCTGTAGCAGCTCGCCGCGCACGGCTTCATTGATCAGTTGGCGGCTCTTGTTGTCGGGTGACACGATAATGGTGTTTTCGGGCCGCGTAGCATAATCCTTTGCGATAGCGTTGATACGTTCCTGGCCGTTCGTAATCTCCGAAACGCGGCCCTGCTCGGCCAACATCGCAATTCCCTTCTCCGTCTCATTGTTCGCGAGATGCTGGACGGCCTTTAGCAGCTCCGCGTCTTTTTGCCGCATGATGTTATCCAAATGCGAGGTCTGCATCCCGGCCTCTTGCATCTGTTGAAAGGGTCTGCCCGCATCCACACCCTGATGCTGCCGCGTGTCTCCAATTACCAAGACACGGTCGTCTGGATTGAGCTTGTCCAGAAACGCCAGCATCTGCCGGGTGCTGGCAAGGCTGGACTCATCGAGCAAGTAAAGGTGCTTGATTTCGGGATTGGCGCTTGGGTGATTTTCCCCACGCGCAAGGAAGCTTTGGAGCGTGTTAGCGTCGATCCCGGCCTCGCGGAGCTGCCCTGCCGCCTTTGAGGACGGGGCAAAGCCCTCGACCGTGTAGCTGTTCTTTTCTGCGCCCTCGCGTATGACCTCAAGCGTCGTCGTTTTGCCGGTTCCTGCCAGCCCTTGCAAACCGTGGATTCGGTCGGAAGAGTTTAGAATTTCTTCGATAGCCTTCCGCTGGGAGTCATTGAGGAAGTCGCGGGCGTTGGCCTGCTCTCGGGCTTGCTCTGCACCCATAATCGGCGTGACAGTGTTCCGGCCGTCAAGGACGTGCCGCACGTTGGCACGTTCGGCGGCGATGGTTTCGGGCGTGGTGAAGCTCCGCCCTGAGCTGTACTTCTCTCCTTGAACTGATCGGAAATCTCCGGCCTCACGTCGTCTGTCGAACTCGGACCGAATCTCTCCGTATGTCGCCTCACCCATACCGCGACGGAGCGCGTCTCGAAGTATGGCTCGCTCGTCAGCTACCGCCTCGCGCTCGAAGATGCTCTCGCGGGCGAAGGTAATGGCCTCCTTCGCTTGCGTGCTGTTCTCCTGGCGAAGCTCCTGCTGCTCGGCCCGCTCGCGAGCGGCGGCGACGACCTTCTGCGGCTGGTTGCCAAAATCAGAAGCCATGTCTTTGTGCGCCGTAAGAACTTCTTCGGGAGTGAGCGTTTGCTTGCGGTCGCGGGTGGAGTGCGCTGCAATCTGCGCCGCCTCCGGGCCGCTGTGTCCTGTTTTCTCCAATTGATCCTTGATTTGCTGAGAGCGGGGGCTTGAGGCATCAAGGTATTCCCTGGAGTAGCCTTTGATCTCGGGTGCTCCGCTCTTCCCTGCCTCGATTTCATATCCGAGATTGCGGAGCTGATAGGTAAGCGCTGATTGGTAAACGGCGGTCGCATACTGCTGGCTTTCAAAGAAAGCTCGCTCCTGTAATGCACGAGTGGAACCATCAGCCCTTTCCGTCACATTGAAAATGACCGCGTGAGTGTGTAGCTGTGGTGCAGCGTAGCCGTCCACCGGGCGAGCTGTATCATGCTCGAACTTTGCAGCTATGAATTTACCCGTCTCCTCAGCGGGGTTGTTGCCGCCAATCCGCGCATGTGTGTAACGCTCCAGCTCGTCCAAGGCAGTTGCGACGGCGGCACGGTGAGCATCTCGCACGCGCTCATCACCCCCGACCAGGGCGGTAAGCGAAACGGATTTGGGTGCTGAAAAGGTTGCATCCCATCCGGCTCGATGTTCGACCGCCTTGGTAGTTGTCCCGTCCTCGTTCGTATACTCCTGCGCGAGACGGTGTTTGACCATTTGCTCCTCAGTTTGTGGATGCATCCCTTCGGAGAGGCGGTGGAACTCCGACGGCGAGACTTCACCGCTGAGTCCAAGCGATGCGGCGAGCTTCCCTTGCCACTCGCCTTTCACCGTATCGCCCTGCTTGTAGTAATTCTGTGCGTCAGACGTGAACTCTAGCTTGTGATAGCTTTGCGCCTGACTCGAAGAAAGCGCTTTGGAAATAGTGAGCATGGGCGTTATGGCCTCAACTCGAAGGCGGGACCGTCCAGCTCAGTTGTGCCGTTGGCTACCATGATCTGCTCGGCGGTTTCAGCTTGGCTTGTTGTATCGGCTTCTGCAGCTAGCGCGAGTGTAGAGGTAGGCGCGAGCCGGTTCTTCTCGTCGGTGCGGGCTGGTCCAAATTCGTTTTCCTTTGGCCAAGGGATAGGCCGCTGTTTTAGCGCGTGAGCGATCGGAGCGCCGCTGGAGCTGTCCGCCGTTGGCTGAGTTGCCGTACTCTCTGGCTCGGTTTCGACCGTCTCGTCGTCGTCTTCTACTTCAGTGTTCAGGTATGCAGCGCGGCGTGGTTCTAAGGTGTCGGGATCAAAACCCATCCCTCCGTCCGCGTACTTCCGTGGTAAGAATCCCGGCGTCGGAGTCGGCAGGTCTAGGTAGTCAAAATCAAAGCGGGCGACGTTGTTTCCCAGCTTCAAATACGCATGTCGGTCGTCCAGTCCGCTAATCTCAGAACCCATGACAAGCGGTTCAATCTGGCGATCAAGGCTGAAATTATGTCCTGATCGGGTGCCGTCGTACTTAGTCTCTTTGAGCCGTTCGATTTCGACTTTGCCTATCGCTTCAGAGATCCACTCGGCTGCTTTTGGCTCGGCAGTCTTCATGAATATTTTGGTCGCGGGCTGGGACAGCATGACCTCGGCCAGATGGCCATAGATTACTTCAAGCTGGGCTTTTCCTTGGAAGCCCAACACGAGCGGATTTTTGCTCTTACGGTTCTCGGTGATTGCTGTGTGGAGTTGGGGAAGCTTCTGGAGGCTGGCCAGCTCGTCGATCACAAACCAGACCTGTTTCTGTCCGGGCTGTGGGGCGCTCAGCAGGCGCATAACGAGCAAATCTATCCAAAGCGAGTGGAGCGGACGGAGTGTTTCACGCTCGGGCGGGCGCGAAGTGATGAAGATCCAGCCTTTGCGCTCCAGTGACCAGGTGCGGGCACTCCACGTCCGTTTTGCTTGGTCTCGCTCTGGCAACAAGCGGAAGGATTTTGCTACCAGTCCGAGGGAGGCGAGTACGCCTGCTCGCTGTGGTCCGGCCTTGCGGTCGATATAGAAGCTCATCTCCGTACCCGCTACTAGCCTCTCCAGCGTCGTGCCATCTGCCAGCCATTCGGCAAGCTGATGCGGAGACGGACCTTTCTTGAGGAGGTGAGCGAAAATCTGCGCCGGAGTCTGATGAAAGAACTCGTCCTTGCTGTCCGTAGTGGGCTGATAAAGTGATACCGCGATTGCATCGGCTTCAGCATTTGTGGCCATCTCTTGCGCTGGACCCCAATATGGGCAGCGCTCGTCCAACGGGTTCAGAATGATGTCCCCGCGCGCCTCATCGTAGAACCGCTGGACGTACTCGCAAGCCGGATCATAGACGATGGCCGAGTCACCACGGCCTCTGATCTGTCGAAGAATTTGCATGATGAGCTGCGTTTTTCCAACACCGGTGTCGCCCATAATCTGAAAGTGCTGTGCCTCCTTTCGTTCTGGAATACGCATCATCTTTCCCAACTCTGTCGTTTTAAAACCGATGCCATCTCCCTTTGCCGCTCTATTGAAGTCGGCGGGCGTTAGCATGACAGGGCCGCGCAGGACGCGACCGTATTTCATCTGCCGGAAGCGTTTCAGGTCTTTGGGAATCGCGAAGATTAGCATAGCGACTAGGCACACGCCGCTCTCGATCATGCTCACCCGAAACAGTTCTAAAAACCCTTTGTCGTTGTAGACCGCGCCCCTTAGCCAGCGGTGCATCGCGCCGTCTGTGAGCTTCTGAGATGGGCCACGATAGAACCAGCTATAGCCTTGTGCCTGGGCCAGCTCGGAAAGTCCGATCGGCACAGTCTTACCGCTTGGAAGAGTTGTTTTACCATCAGTGAGGTCAACTGGAAGGGCGAGTCGTGGCTTCATTTTTGCGCCAGCAAGATATACAAGTCGATAGTTCCCGTGTGAGTTGAAAGCTGACCCCGCCTGCGACGATACATACTCCATGATGTAGCTCTGCTGAAGCGGCGACATGGAGAAATTCAGGCGCTCCCACATGAAGAACAGCGTGCAGAGCAACGCCATTGCGAGCGCGGAATAGCTCATAATTGGCGCGTGCGGTGGCCAGATGATCGTTTCTTTACGTCCCCATTGCGATGCCATGTTTATCGTCCTCCTGCGTTCTCTTCGCTGTATTGCCGGCGTACTTCCTGCGCGGCTTTCCGTTTCTCTTTGCGTACAGCCGCCATAACTTCAGTGACCCATTCCGGCGATACTGACTTGCCTGTGATGAGGGGCTTGAAGAGGTTCACCATTAGCATTCGTGTGGCTACCAGCTCCGTAAAAAGGGCGTCAGCATCATCTCGTCGCGCTTCGCGTAGAAGAAATTCACGCGCCCACTCGCGCACCGTCGTGCCCTGGGCCGATGCCACATCTTCAAGCTCTCGTGCTTCATCCTCTGTGAAGCGTATGGCGATGCTGCGGACACGCGACGGTCGCCCGATTCTCTGTCTAAGGCGCTCCTGCATATCGAGAATTACTTCGGTCACTGGAACCTCCTATGTGAATGTTTCCGCCCGGAAACACAATGATTCCGCCCGGAAACGTTGTCTCTGTAAGTGATTGCTGCGACAGACGTTTCCGGCGGGAAACATCTGTCGCTCTCCACACCACCCTCCAAGGGATGGAGTGTCATCATTCCTCATGTGCGGAGCACATCCGCCTCGTCGTTTGCTGTTGTTGTTGCATTTGTTGTTGCCGTTGCTGTTGTCTCTACGAAGTGCAGCGAAGTGATGCAGAACTGGAGACGTGAAGGAGACGCACCCTGCGGGTGCTGCTACTTTGCGTCGGAAGCGACGCTCTTAGCGCCGTTTCGATTGCCGTTTTTCATCGCGGTAGGAGTGCCCGGAGCCTTCTTGATTCGCAACGATGCTGGCACATGAACATCAGGCTGCTTATCAAGGTGTTGCTGAAAGTCTTTGTCTTTGGTAAATATGTATTCCATTCCCTTGTCCACCACTTCATCAGCAGAAACATTGAGGAAAGCCGCATAACGGTCAATCATTTTTGCGGTTGACTCTTCAAGTTTTAGGGTGGCGTCGATCTTCTTGGAAGCCTTCACAGTGAGCAATGCCATGCGTTTGTCTCCTTGGGTTTATGCAGCGTTTGGAGTTGAAGCGCTGTAGATGACTTCCGTCTCGAAGCGCTGTTCGTTGTAGTCGTAGCCGTTGACAGTGATAAGCTCTCGAACCTGACGGCGACCGTTGGCAGCGCGTTCGCAGTAAAGAGTGAAATCGATTGCCTCAGCCGTCTCGCTACGCATGAAAGCGTGATTGAGATTTGGTCTCGCACTGAGAGCTAGGTTGGCGAGACGGTTCAAAGCATCCCATGCTGACTTCGCATGGATCGTTGACAATGTTCCGCCGTGCCCTGTGTTCATCGCTTGGAGGAGGTCATAGCCGCACTCGTTGCGAATCTCACCCATGATGATCCGGTCGGGCCGGTGACGCAGAGCTGCCGCCAGCAGCTCGCTAGGTGTGACGGCCACCTGACCGGGAATTGCTTCAACTGCCTCCCACCGAATTGCGTTTGGCTGTAGAACTTTCAACTCTGCAGGCTGCTCGATGATGCACAACCTCTCACTTGGGGGAACATGATCGAGTAGCGCTTTCATGAGGGTTGTTTTGCCGCTGCCTGTGCCGCCAGCAATGATGCCGTTCTTGCGCTGCATCATAAGACGGACGACTGTATCCCTCACCTCTACGGGCATACTTCCCGAGGCAATAAGCTCGTCCGACGTGAACCACTTGTTGAACTTTCGGATGGTGAGGGTAGGACCGTTGATCGAAGATGGCGGGCCTACGACAGCGACGCGGGAACCATCGGGGAGCCTTGTATTGAGAATGGGGTTCTGCGTTGTGAGGTCTTGACCCAAGATTCGAGCCACACGCTCAATCGCTGCGGTTAGTCTCTCGTTGGTGTATGGAGTTGAGAGTGTGATCTGTTCGACAACACCGCCCTTATCCGCATACACCCCGGTCGTTCCGTTGATCATCAAGTCAGAGATTGTTGGATCTAGGAGAAGCACTCGAATCTCTTCTGGAAAGAACGGGAGAATGAGGTCGTAGCTCACCGAATTGCTCCTGATCCTGCCCCAGGAATGGTGGGCGTTGTTATCGCGCCAGGCACAAGGGTCTGTGCTACTGGCCGCGGGTTTGCCGTCGAATCTGTAATCGGCTCTATACCGATCCGGTTCTCGTGAAACTCGGTGATGGTCATGCCGAGAGGGTTGATCGTCTCGAATTGTGGAAAGACACGGGACTGGTCACTTACCTGCTTGGGATTGAGGTAGTATGTGACCGAAAGCATCCAATGCTCTGTACGTGGTTCGTGCGAGTTACGGACGGAATAGAGTTTGTCGATGTTGACCAAGGCCGTTCCCTTGGACATGCGAACGCCCTGAATCTGTTCCTCTGACATGCTGGTGATCGTGACATTTCGCACTTCCACATCGCTCTGCTCGATCTGTCCGGCCATGACCTGAGAGACAAAGTGGTTTCGGTTGTCATCGCTCATCAACTGAGTCGAGAGCTGCTGTGAGAAAAAGAAATAGTTGAGCGGGTACTTTTTGGTGATTGTGTCTCTGTTGATGGTGAAGCGATAGTTAGCCCAATCAGTGAGGTACGTGCGAACCTCGCCCTCGCGTGGACTGTAGTTCAAATCTGTGTATTGGATCGCCTGCGCCCTCCCCATCTCATCTATGCGGATGTAACGGTTCTGAATTGGTTTGTGAGTGAGCGAGACCATAGCTCCAAAGGAGCCAAGCAGCAAGACGGACATGGTGACGATTACGAACCGGCTCATCTTTCGCTCGGCATAGTGCGAGGCGTAGACCTCGTTCGCAATCTCGTCAGTAAGTAACGCTTCCTTGGGAGTCCAGGCAGCGTCAGTGATTGGGGTTGCTTGTGTGGCGGCCATGAGCGGGTGTCCTTTCGATTTGATGTTCTGCCTTGATAAAGCCGAGTGTGGTGAAAATGACTGAGCCAATGAGAATGAGGATCAGACAGGTTCGGAAGATGTAGACCAGAAAGCGCGGAGGAGTAAACGGGATTGTAAAAACAACATTCATGGTGAACCTCACTTACCGCCCCGGAATTTAGCCAGGGCGACTCGCGTTACAAGATTTTGAGCGGAGCCGGTTGCTCCGGCGCCGCCGCCGAAGATAGCTTGGGTCATCGTCGGGATAAAGAGCATGTTGATGATGAACGCGGCGAAAACCATAATGACGGGGATGAGGTTCGCCAACCACATGCCGATGGAATAGTCTCCGTTGAAGGTCTTTTGTAGGAAGGTATTCATAAACCCTTCCCAGACGAAAATGAACGCCGAAGCAACGGCGCGGATCATCGCAAAGCTGAGTAGCACTTCAACGAATGAGTAGAACTTGCCTCGCAAACTGTCAGTCATGTACAGCGGGATAAAGAGAGGGCCAAACAGTGCTGTCACTGCGTAGAAGATGAATGAGCTGACGTTGATCACGAAGAGGATGCCAGCAGCGAGGCCGAGAATGATCTGCACAAGGTAGTAGCAAACCTGTTCGCTGACAGACAGCAGCGAAGGCGAACCTGTCTTCGAGGCGGCTTCGCTGAGGAGCTGAGTGAAGTTTGAGAGCGAGTTCTGATCGAGCACGCTCACGATTGATTGTGCGAGTGCGGAGAACAGGTGGTTGAGGCCGAAACCTGCGCCGGGTAGTGGGTTGACCCAGTAGGTCTCTAGCAGACAGCAGACGGTGAGCCGGAGAAGGAATCGGACGATTTCTCCTGCCTCCAACGGAGTTGGATTGAGGCTGAACGTCATATTGGACGTACTAAAGCTGACAACCATATTCACTAGCTGAAAGAACGCTATGGTGCTCAGCAACGTGATCCCTAGATTCGTGAGCGCTCCGCCATTGGCCGTTGTTAGGGCGGTAAGGTTGTTCGTGAATTGATAAAGCCAATCGGTGCCCGGCAGAGCCAGCGCCAATTCCGAAAAGGTTGTTAGGTGCATCATCATGGCGTCCATTCCGTGGTTTGAGCTGTGCGCTAAAACTGGCTGAAGTCATCTCGTGGAAATGAGGGGTCAAGTTTTATGTGAATGGATTGGCCCCAATGCTGAAGCGAATGATTGGCTCCACAAACCTCCATCAGGAGTCCGAGGGCCAGGGCGCAGGCAGTGAAGGCGAGTAGCGCCGCAATTGGCGGCGCTACATCGGTTGCAAGGCGTTTGAACATCGGCAGTTTCATCGAAGTCAATCCTCTAGGGGAGATAGGTTGTCCACGTGCCGGAATCGGCCACGTTGAGAGTTGGGTTCGCTGTGTGCTGGGCTTGGACGAAACCCCACGTATTCAGATCCTGCGCAGCGGCGTTTCGCTGTTGCATGTTCTGAATGGTCATTTGCTGCGCGAGACAAGCGTGTAGAACGCCCTGCGCTTGCTGTTCGTTGAGCTGTTGCGCTTGGGCTGCGTTGAGGAGATTGAGTTGTTCAATCTCACTGTTGGTAGATGAAGACCCGTCGAGCTGGGCAGACTGAAGGCTTGCCTGAGCTGTGGCGGCATCATTGCGGGCCTGACGGTAGGAACCCACGGCATTGAGGCAATCGGGTGAAGCGGTGTCCGATGCCTCGATCATCGCGAGCTGTGTCAGGTTTGAACTATTCCCTACCGTCTGTGTGCTGAGAATGCCGCTGGTTTCTGGAGTCAAACCAATTTTGGAATTGCTCCAGGCCATGAGTGCGGCACTCTGATTGTTGAGGTTGAGAGCATTCGTAAAACCGTTTGTTTCCCCGTAGGTATTGGGGACCGAAACGGATTTGATCTTGTTCAGTTCCGTTTGCCAAATGGCCTTGGCAGAAAAGTTCTGAACATTGCTCTTGATCGTGTTGTATTGGCTTTGTGCTGTGGTGAGCATTTTGGCCAAAGTGGAGAGCTGCGACACAAGTTGGCCGTAGCTGCTCGGGTCGAAAACGATATCTCCAAACCCGAAAAGGGCAAAGCTGGGGGTAGCGGTTCCGAGTATGACAACGCCTGCAACAATCCACTTGCGGCGTTTTGTGAGCATAAGGTTCATACGTCCTCCTGATTTCGGGAACGGCTGTTACAACGCTGAATCGACGCGATGTTCTGCGTAGGACGGAATCAATATGTCTTGGTTGATGTAAACGCGGGCGCGAGAACCCTCCTTTACTGTGATCACGGGCAGACGATTGAGGAAGTGATTCAATATCTGCTCGGCCTCCATAGCGGACTGCTCGGAGATTCCGTTGCGTATCTGCGTGTCGGCGGTGAGGACGCTACCGTTGTTGCCGATCTGCGCGAGGCCACCCATACCGCCAATTGCGGCGGCGGCGGCAAATGAGCTGAGGAGGTGGTTGTTGACGTTGGTAGCTAGGCCGGTCGTTCCAATGGGATCGAGACCGATGTACTTATTGAGATCGAGTGAGAATCCATCCGGGCAGACTGCGCGATTGAAGACTACGATTAGTTTTCGCTGCTGCTGGCTTCCAACACTCTGCACATTCCCGAT
Source organism: Tunturibacter empetritectus (assembly GCF_040358985.1). Classification (NCBI taxonomy): domain Bacteria; kingdom Pseudomonadati; phylum Acidobacteriota; class Terriglobia; order Terriglobales; family Acidobacteriaceae; genus Tunturiibacter; species Tunturiibacter empetritectus. The sequence goes on from NZ_CP132933.1 coordinate 12,964, forward strand.
AAGGCGGGTGCCCTGCGGTAGCAAAAGCTGTTGATGGTCGTGGGAGTAGTAGTCAGTCGTCAGCATGACAATGATTGGTCCAGGAAGGCCGCCGTCTACGTGGTTGGTCACAACTCCCTCGAAGACTGTTCCCTCAAAAACGCGGTAGAGCCGCCCTTGATACCCGTCGAAGTCGTATGCGGCCATCGGGTCTTTCTTCTGTGATTGCTGCGCGGCGACGTTCTTGAGACCGGCTGGACGCTGCAGCTGCGCTCCCGGACCTCCGTTGTTTGCATCAGGCGCAGCGCTACCGCTGCCGGCCTCGCCAGAGACCGCTATCGGCATGTTCTCTCCGGTATTGGCCGATTGAGGTTCATTGGTGCTGGCCGCGAGCGTAGTTGTGCCGTTGGCTACCGTTCCTCCATGTGCAAAGTCAATGGCTACTGTGTCGCTATTGAGAGCGTCTTGGTGCTGCTTCTCACGGGCGAGCTGTCGCTGCTTTGCTTCTGCCTGCTCTTGCGAAGTGTTCGAGGTGTATTTAGGAGCGTTCGGACTATCTCCGTAGATTGCCTGACGCTGTGCAGCCGTCATGGGAGCTGTGTTCGGCGATTCAGGGCCAGGTATAGCTTGCTCTTGCTGAAGCTGAGCCATTTGCGCGGCGAGCTGCTGTTGACGGATTCGATCGGCCTCGTCACGCTGGGCAAGAAGCCGCTGCTGAGCCTCGAAACTCGTAACCTGCTGAGCATTCGGTGATGCAGGACGCATCGGAAGCGCGCTCCGCGGTGCTTCCTTTGCGCCGTGGTGCAAAAGGTTCCCTACATTGGCAAGCCCGATGATTAGGATGACTGCGGCCAACCCGATGATGATTGGCATCGACTTCTTGATTGCGGGCGTAGCCTCTGGCTGAGCAGGAACGGGGCCGGGATCGTTTACGGTTGGGGGAATCTGGCTTGGATCGGTCATGACGCTAGTTGCCTCCTGTGCGCTTGAACTCGACACGCTTTTTGCCGATGGTGAGATACCCGTCTGAAAGAGATTTGGGAATCGTGTAAAGTCCTTCGTTGAAATCGAAATTGATCAGACTTCCCTTCCCGTCTTTCAGCTCGTAAAGAGCAGGGGTCTCTTGGAACTGACCACGTAAATAGGTGAATTTGTCATCACGCCACACTTGCTGTAGGCCAAGTTCATTACCCTTCTTTTGGTCCCATGTGTAGTCAAAGTGGAGCTGTCCGGGATATTGGCTGCGATACTGCTCCGCCTTAGCTGCTTCAGCCTTACGCTCGTTTGCCGCTTGTACCTCGGCTTCTTGGACCTCCCGCTTCGCCTTGTCCAACTCAGCGGCGGGAACAAAGACAGGCATCGCTGCAAGCTTGTCTTTACCAGCCTGATCGCCGGGCGTGACAAAAACCTTGGAATCGAAATGAGGATCACCGTCGCTCGATACTTCTCTGAGCTGTAGGGTGTATTCGTTCCCGTGATCGGAAACGATATGCACGTCAGTAGTCGTGTTTGCGACTTTTGGTTTGATCGAGATGAATCGGCTAGCGACGTGGCCGCCATCAAACACCCAAGACACGGTATCGCCACCAAAAACAGTAGCGACTTTTTCCTCTGCGGGTAGCAGGATGAGAGTTGATTGAAGGAGTCCGGCCCGGATAACAGGCGGCGTCTCCGTCTCGTGTATGACAACAGTACGTGGTGCGCTCGGCAATAGGGTTGGCGACGTGGCCGCCTGGCTGGTTGTGACTGCGCCAACCGCGAAGCCGGAACTTATAAGCAGGATTGAGATGGTCTTCATAGTGTTTTCCTTGTCGTGGAGTAGTGTGGCGCAGCGGTTAGACAACCTCCCCTTGGGCAAACCGCTCGATGCCCTCGGTGAGTCCGTACTTCTCGATGAGTTTGGTCCGGCGTACCCGGTCCTTTGGTTTAGTGGAGAATTTGGCGTAGCTTCGGTTGTCGAGATTGAGCGTGACAACCTTAGTCAAGCCGTCGCGACGAACGTAGAGCCCTTCACGGTCCCGCAGTGACTCGAATAAATCGAGTTGCTGGTCGGTGAGCTTGAAGAGTTCGCCGTAATGCTTTCGGTTGAAAGTAGCATCCGGTAAAAAAAGGAAAGAGGTGCAAGAGTTGACAACGCTGTCTGCGTTTTCTCCCAGGTCATTCGCAGATTGGCCAATCAAAGTCACGCCGCCGAGGTTTTTGCGAACAGTTTTGATAGAGGCAAGCGCAGAATCTAGGAGCTGCTTGTTCTTCATACTGGAGAAAATCTCCTCGATGAGAACGTGCTTCGGGACGCCTAGATTTGCTGGGTTGTAGAGCACATCGTCAATGCGACGAAGTATCCATACCATCAGCGGCTCGATAAGGTCGGCGTATTGACTGTTGTTCACTCCTTGGAAATCGAAACACTGAAGACGTCCAAGGGAAAGCTCGTCTTCTACGTTGTCGAAGATCGCGGCATAGACACCCTTCCCTACCCACTTGGCCATATAGCGGTCTAGGTGCTTCGGTAGTCCAAGATTTGAGAGACGGCGATTGTGAGGTTCAAGGTGGTAAATGCCTTGCACGGCTTTGTAGATCACATCGTCGTCTTCCGGGCTCAGCATCGCGCCGCCACTTGTGAGCAACAGCTTCTCGAACGAGTAAAGGAATTTGATGTTGTTCTCTGTCGGTTCCAGCGAGAAAGGAGCGGCGCGGGGGCCATCCTTGCCAACTCGGGTCACTTTGCCACCGTAGAGTTCTACCTGACTCTCGTAGGAACCGCCGATATCAAAGATGTAGGAGAAACCGTCGTACTTCCGCTCCAACGCAAGCATCTGGTTAGCGTGGACTGACTTTCCGGTGCCAGTTGGTCCAATGATGAGCATGACGCGCACGCCGTTCACGTAGGCATCTTGGAAAAACGGGGTACGGGTCCGCGTCTCAAAGATGTTCAGGTATTCGGCGTCAAGGTCTTCCGAGTACGGGTGCCCGATGTGCGGGGCGAATACAGAGGACATTCGCGCATGGTGGTTCTCACCCAGCCACAGCGGGAAGACATTGAACTTCTGATTCCCCGGAAACATTGTGTAGAACGAAGAAAGGTTTCCAAGCGTCTCTTCCATCACTTGAGCGCGGGCATCAACGAATAGTCGGTGAACGGCTGGAATTGTTTCACGAAGCTGCTCTACGCTTCTGGCGGCGAGTAGCAATCGCATTGTGAATTCACCTTGTGCGGTCTTGTCGAGAGAGCGGATGACTTCACTAAGATCGTCCACGCTGGCTTCAGCGGCTTTGGCGCCAGCCCCTGTCTCTAGCGAAGCAGTATCCCTACCGCTCATCACGCGGGCGAGAACACCTACCTTGAAAAAGGAGATGAACTTTTCTTGCGACGAAATCTCCGATCGCGCTGATGCTGCCGACTTCGGCCTCCAGCTCGTGCATAGAACACTGTCGCAGTCGAGCGTCATCAAGCCTGAAAACTGACACGGTCTTGAAATTTCCGGTGTATTCATCAGGGAGAACATCTGGACATAACGCTTCCCTACCCGGAGATGGTCACTGTGCCACGACAGCGGGCTCTTTACAATCTGTCGGTCCACTCCGGTATCACGGATGAGACGGTCGTGTTCGCACCACGGCTCTAGGTTGAAGAGATAAGAAAAGAATGGGAACGCCTCGACTTTTTCGAGAAGCCGTAGGCCGACCGCTGAATTTAGATGTGATTCTAGGATCGTCGCGCTTTTTTGAAGACTCGACAGCATCCGCGCATGATCCTCCGCCTTCTCATTGGGCTTTCGTTCAAAAGGGTTTTTCTGCGACGGCTCGAAGGTGAGACACCAATGCAGGTCAATTCTGCGAAACCCTGCTGTCTGATCTAAGAACGCGAGACGGTCGTTTACAAATGTCTCGGTGACGGGATTGCTGTACTTCTTTTGGCGCGGAATCTCAAAACCTGAGAGAACGCGGGCGTACTGATAGAGGCAGGAACCTTCAGGCAATCCGCGTAGTGCGCCCTCGATGGAACGCACTCGCGCTTCGAGTTCTGGATCGGTCAAGCTCTCCTCATCTATGCCGGTTAGAGAAAACAGGCATCCATAGCCGCCTGTTTTCAGGGCGAAGAGGGTCGGGGTCACGAAACGAGAAATCGGCACGATGCTGCAACCGGCTCCAGCTTTCGCGTACCAGGGCGTATGGCGTCTGAGTTCAGTTTTCTTTTCGGGGGTCATAGTAGGGCTTCTGGAAAAGGCTGTGGCCCCAAAGCTCGAACATCTTCGGGTGCTTGCGGACGGTGAGCCACGCAGCAGCTACCAATACTGGGAAGCTGATGAGGGCCAGAATGCGAAAACCAACGAGGAAAACCGTTATCGAGACAAAGACAATAACCATCCACGTCGTCAGTTCCAGACCGGCTTTTGTTCTGGATCTGTTCATCGCCTGATTGATCGGTAACGGTTCCCCTCGTTTGGTCATGGTTGGGCTCCTTACTGGGTAACGGTCTGGCCGGTGAGAGAGCTGATCCAACCAGCGCCCCAGCCGAGAACGCCAGCACCGAAGAGTGCGCCGAAAAGTCCGGGAATCGCATCTTGGAAGCGACCACTCATCATCCGAACGCCAGCGAAGATGAGACCTCCGAGGCAGATGACGGCTCCGGCGTACTCTGCGAACGTTTTGAAGGAGTTCATCGCGGTCGTGGCACCGGAAAAATCAACCGTGCCTTGAGCGTGAGCAAGTGAGGTGAGTGAAATGGCGAGCAGACTCGGTGCGATGCTTCGCCCGAATGTCCGCAGATTCTTCTTGGACAATTTCTGAACCCAGCGTCGCGCCAGGCGTGAGTCGATTGATTTGTTCAAAGTTTTCTCCTTATGAAGCGAATTTTGGGTAAAGGAAATGGGTTGTGCTCTCAAAAGAGCCTTCGTGCAGTGGCTTTTTGTCCTCCTTTCGTGTTGGGCTTTGCGGTCCACAGCCCTATCGCCACGCGGTACAATCCGCCGCCGTGTACACGTTGCTGTGTTACCACAAACTTGTGTAATCATGCACAACTTATAGCGAGTCTTCCGCTTCGTGTCAACACACTTTTCATACCCACAATTTTGTGTACAAGACACAATAAGGCATCTCCACATTTGTGTGTGTGCTTTGGAGGTTGCTAAGATTTTGCAGAGATCGCTATACCGGGAGGTTGCGGTGTGCTCTTATCATCTTGCGCGAGGTCCACATCGACACCGATTCCATGCTGCGATACGACTACAAAAAGTTCTCAGCGGCTTTAGGTAAGCGAGTCAAACTGTTGCGCAAGGAGCGCGGGCTGACCTTGCGCGCACTTGTTGTTCAGCATGGCTTTCACTTGACGCAGATACAACGTATAGAGAAAGGTGATGGTCTCTCAGTGCCGACTCTGCTTCGGATTGCCGAAGTTTTTCAAATACCTGTCGAAGAACTGGTCGCCGGTCTAGGCTTGGTCGAGGGCGGCGAGTCGCGAACAAAATCGTCAAAGAAATAGTTCTCCCTTTCCACAGAGTCTGCAACTCGCTGTTGGCGGTCAGTTACAGACACGTAGTAAATTTGACTTCTACCCTCTAAGCGAGATGAGAGGGGCTCTTTTGGACACCATTGAGCACTTTTTTTTGCAGAGATGATTTGCCAATGACTCGGGCTCACTTACATCTCGTGGACACAAACGGAACCGTTGTTTGTGCAGCGGTCGAAACCGCTGTAGAGCGGTCGTTTCATTGGGTACTGAGGGATTACCCTCAAGTCGATCCGGCGATGATTGCGAACTGGGCTGAAGAAGTAGCTCACAGCATGCAAGAGCGAGCAACGATCCTTATTTCACCTCAACGCTACGCATACTCCGCACTCAAAGGCAAAGTTCGCGACTGGATGAGGAGTGGAGCGGCCAGAGAGCAAGTCGCCGGGATTGGGCGTGACCTTGAAAGTATTGGTGGCCTGAGTGGTTCTTTTCAGGGCGCTATCGATCGTAAAATACTCTTTGAACAACTAAAAGCAACCCTGAATGAACGGGACAGGTATATTCTCGTTCTGCTTTTGCAAGATAAAACGAGCCCGGCAACTGTCGCGAATGCGCTGGGAACGACATACTCCGCAGCCGCGAAAGCCATCCAGCGCGTCAAAGAGCGCTTAGCTTCCACATTGACTGGTGCTCGCAAAATAGATGATCCGGGCCACGGCTCACCACAATTTTGCGAGACGAAAGGGTAGATCGTCATTGAACCCGGATCTGATGAAGGACTTCCTTCTTGAGGCATTTCCGAATCCCGAGCGAAAAGGCTGTCCTGACGACAAAACGCTAGAAGCCCTGGCTGAGGATAGGCTGCCGGCAGAGCATCCGGCCCGCCTTCATGTTGGATCTTGTTCTGAATGTTATGCCGAGTACCGGCATTACCGCTTGGATTGGGAAGAATCGAAGGCCGTCGCCTCTACGTCCAACTCCGAAGCCATTTCTGGCTCTGTCGAGGGGCCGCCTTCCAACTCTGGGCGAGTCCCAAAAACCTCGCGCCTGAGGGTTGTTCCTTTGGCATTGGCGGCCTCTCTGATTGTGATGTGTAGCGGCGGTTATGTAGCATTCAGACACTACCATTCAGCGAACGCTCCGAACGGCCAGGTTGCCTCTGCTCAGCCTGTAAGCGCTACGGTTGATCTTTTCAATAGCGGCACCCTGAGAGGGGCTGATGATGAGACAACCCCGTTGAAAGAGGTCTCATTGCCAGCCGCGATCGTCCACCTTTCGGTTGTGCTTCCCCGCTTCAGCGAAGTGGGCAGCTATAACGTGAATGTGTCCCAAGACAAGACTGGAAGCCAAATCATCGCAACGGGGGCTGGGAATGCAGTTGAAAGAGACGGAGGAAAGGTCTCGGTGAATGTAACGCTCGATCTGCGAGCTGCCAAGCCAGGAGCCTACTTCCTCGCGACTGTGCGAGGCACTGACAACGGCACGTACTACTATCCACTGAAGATTAATTAGCTCTGGTTGCGGCATCATAGGGATGTGGATATGAATACTCCCCCTAGCCATGAGTCGGGCCTGACGGACAAAGCGAGACACGATGTTCTTGAGCGTGTTCTGAAGGCTCTCGAATCAAAATTCTACAAACCGGAACTCCTCGGGCAAGACTGGCAGAACGCGGTCGCGAACCATCGGGCCACAATTGAATCCGCGGCGACGGCTGACGCTTTCGAGCAGGCGATGATGGAGCTGCTGCAAACGCTCAAAACTTCGCATCTGGGTTTTTTCCACGGAGCAGCACGGAGGGCATCAAGTCGGGCGGCACTGAGCGCAACTTACCTCTCTGACGAAACCGCCTACGGCTCACGATGGATTTTTCAAGATGTGCATGACGGGGGAGCTGCAGCCGTCGCATGTGTTGAGCCAGGAAATATCCTCCTTCGGGTGGACGGCAAAGAAATAGTCCCGCCTCAGCACCCGGTGTTCCCGATGGGAAAGACTTCAAACCTTGACATCGTTGCAAACGATGGAACAGAGAGGAGCGTCGTAGTCAATGTCTCCAGGCCAAAGGGTAAGAAACTCCATTTCGTTGAGCCTACCCTTGTTCAATCAAGGAAATTGAGCGACCATACCGGCTACCTCAAGGTCGCTATGTTCCCAGGAATGCTCGGAGTCGAAGTCTCGAACGCAATGTCCGCCGCCATCGCGGAGCTCGGCAATATCGAACGCCTCATCGTAGACCTTCGGGGCAATACAGGTGGTGGCGCCGGATCGCTGCGCCTGATGAGTCTGTTGACCCCAGACCGAGTGCCGGTCGGTTATGCTGCCGATAAACGCTGGGCAACGCGTGATCTGTCCTCGATAAAAACTTCGTTTCCCCGCTTGGGCAAGATTCCCTCATCAACACGCTTCCTCTGGCTGCTGGGTCTGCGATATTTGCCGGCATTCATTACCAAATCTCCTATTGTTCTGGAGTCTGAGGGTTTAGGCTCGAAGCCTTATGACGGCAACATCGTCCTGCTCGTGGATCGCCACACGGCGAGTGCTGCTGAGATGGTCACAGTATTCGCGAAGGAAAATAAGCTCGCGACGATTGTTGGTGAAAAGACTGCCGGTCGGCTCTTGTCTGCAACTTCGGTAAAAGTTGGGCACGGTTTTCGGCTCGCCCTCCCGACAGGGGCTTATTACACATGGAGAGGTACTGCTCTTGAGGGCAGCCCGATTGAACCTGATGTGATCAGCGAATTCGATTGGCAGGACAGAAGACATGGCAACGATCAGCAGTTTGAGACGGCACTAAAGGCCGTAAGTGGCGAATATCCGGTTAGCTCCCCACAACTTCGATGAGTGCATTGCCCTGTTACCGTCATTTCAGAATGGCTGCATTCGTTCGGCCTCTCCGAAGATCTCATCATCCCCGCCCTAGAAGGCTTCGGCCTCGAAATCGTAGAGCAAGTCGCGATCCCGGTTACATCTGAAATTCCTTTTGCGTTGAGAATGCTTAGCTAACCAACAAAGAAGCCATCGTCGTTCTACTTTCTGGCCTGGGACTCAATTAGGCGAATTATTAGACAAAGGATGAAAAAGTTAACAATTGGACCGAATAGCAACACTATAAAATTTAGGCCGTGGTGGCCGGAGCCATACCAATAATTCAGGAGTTCGGTCCAAGGAAAAGAGGCGTAAGCAATCACCAAAGAACCGACTGCATAAACACCTAATGACAATAGGAAATCAAATTTGACCGCCAAAATAACACCCATCCAAGATAATGCGACGAGTCCAAGGTAAGAAAACACTAGTGCTTTACCGATCGTCCTTTGGGGTAGAAATCGCAAGTCGAACCTCGTAAACCGAATTTGGAGTTCGCCGTCATCTCCACGCTATCAGCACGAACCGTCCGGAACAATTCTCAGTTGGTGCAAAATCGCCATTGCGCTCAGCGACAGCTCCGGGGACTTGTCTATCTGTGGGTACCGCCCGTCTCACAATGTGCCGTTTGGGTCTCCGACAACCTGGAAGCTCGCCCAATAGTACGGCGGCACTCCCTTGTCTAGCAGCTCCATTTGAGCAGCACGAAGAGCGTCTACTTTCCTTTGGTGGTTGGCGAGCTGTGAGTAGAACTGCGCCATCAGGTGTTCGGTGGTGTGGTCCTCCAGCTCCCAAAGCGTGGACACAACGGAATCGGCTCCTGCCTCGATAAAGGCGTTCACAAGGTTTGCTACACCCGTTTGTCCAACCGGCCCGACACCGGTATTGCAGGCTGAGAGAGTGACCAATTTCGCTTTCAGATGGAGGCCGCGGATTTCGCGCACTTGCAACAAGCCATCCTCTGCGCTGGTTGTTTGTTCCGGCGCGAATACCAACGCTGATCGGTCGGGATAGTCTAGGTCGGCATACCCATGAAGAGCAAGATGTACAACCTCCGTACTCTCCATCGAGACTTGCTTGAAACGCGATTCCGTCGCGTCTGCTCCTAAGAGGATCGTGCTTGGATGTGGCAGGTCGCCCGCAATTGTTTCCACTTCTTTCTTGCTGTCTGGGAGCGGTATAAGCTGGCTGCGTTGAGGTCCGTTTATAGCTCTTAGAACCGGATTCCGGGTGTCGGCAGGTTGAGTCCATGCAGCGACTCCGATGTACGGCATGGCAACCGCTTCCCTGCTTTCGCTGCGTCTCGATAGCAGCTCGTAGACCGTGGACGAAGGTGCCACATCGACAGTATGGGTCTTGAGGACGTAAGCGGTGTTATCAGCAAGCGCCGAAAATGGCAGAAGATGAAGTGAGCCATCGGGAATAATCACAAGGTCTGCTTTTTCGCTGTACTGCTTGATTGGCTCTATTAGTTCCGAAAAGAGATGCTGTGCGAGAGCTCGATCTTCCTTCTGATCGTGAATTTCCTTCCTGTAGCGGTTGGCGTCTGCTTCAATCACGCTCTTGGAAGGCAACTGGTAAGGCGTCACAGTCTCGCGTGTGATGGCGAAAGCATAGGAGTTGGGTTCTGCAAGCACGTATTCGATCAGTAGGGCGTTTGCCGATAGGCTGCGCTGCAACTCCGACAAACGAACTGGATGCGCGATGGTCTGCTGCGTTAGCGCGCTGGGGCTGATCCGCAGCTCAGTGTTGTATATCGCGCTCGTGAGCGCTTCCCTTCTAGCGGGGTCGTCGGTGTTGATAAGGGCGACGTTTAGATCCGTCAGTTCCCTTTCTTCCGGCGTGGGCGCGTGAACGGGTTGGCTCGTGTGGTGTTCAAGTGCCTCTGTTTCGATACGGCCACGCACTTTCTCTAGCATCTGTAATGCTTCGTTGTAGTGCTTTTGAGCGCAAAGAGAAGCGAAGTAGCCCGAGTAAACATCGCTCATCTCCGCAAGTAAGTATCGTTCAATGTTCGTTGTCGCGGCGTGCTGGATCATTTCATCGACCAGGGCGACACTCTTTCGATAAAGAGTGTCTGCTTCCTGGGTGTTGCCCATCTTCTCAGTAATCTCAGCCTTGATTGCGAGATTGCGCGGAACTAGGTAAAGCTCGTCGGCAATGTGGGTGTTCGCTGCAATGGCTGCGTTGATCGCGCCCAAAGCTGCGGTAAGGTCGCCGGTGTGCTCGTAGGCTTGAGCAAGCAACCCTCCTGCATCCGTTACCCCGCGATAGTTCTCGGTTTTTTCTGAAATCGAGACTGCTTGCTTGTAATCCGGGATAGCAGCGCTCCACTCTCCTCGCTCTCGGTTGATGGAGCCACGAGAGATGTAAACTTGCGCCTTATGCTGTTCGTAAATGGTTCCCTGAAGCCGCGAGAGAGATGCGTTGGCAAGAGCCAAGGCTGAATCGTACTGTTTCAATCCCGCGAGCGCGTCGATCTTCGCGTAAACCGCTATCGTTGGGTATGCGAGAGCTGGATTCGACTCTGCAATCTTGATTGCCTGATCGAGCGGAGTAAGAGCCTCTTTATAGCGACGAAGCTGCACAAGTCCAGCTCCGAATACGCTTGCATAGCGGACGGTCGCGGCGGGATCGTGTTCGACTTTTGAAAGTCCCCACGCTCGCACAACCTGCTTCTTCGCTGTATCGGTGTCGCCAAGGATAAAAGCGGCGATGCCCTGCTCACCTTCAGCTCGTGAGGCAAGTTCGAAATGGCGTTGCTTCAATGCAAGCGCCTTTACTTCCTCCCATGTAGACCGTGCCTGTCCCGCGTCGTAATTCGTCTCCAGCATTCCCCGGATTGTGAGAATACGGAGTCTGGTTTCGGCCTCTTGAGCTGCAGGGCTTCCCAGGTCTTGGGTCAGTTGGAAGATTTTGCCCGGAACACTACCCGATTCGTCTGGTGGGACCTGGCTCACTTCGGCATACAGCGCTTTGGAGTGTTGCTTTTGAGCGTCGAACAGATGCTGCGCTCTCGCGTACAAAGGCTGTGCATCTGCCCAGCGATTCCCCCACGCTAAGGTATCGGCCCTGTCGAGCAAGCCTTCCGCTGACTCAGGGGGAGCGGAGCTGTGGTGCGGTGAAATCAGGTAAAAGTAAGTGCTTCCAAGGACTACGAGTGTGACACCGAAAACTGCAAGAATCCTTTTGCCCCAACTGGCTCGCGACATGGCATCATCTTATCGAAGATGTACACATATTTGTGTGTAGGAAGCTCCCTTGTCCTCAGTACCTGCCGCGAAATCACGTATCACTCGTTCTTCGTTGTGCCAGCCAACCTCTCTAGGTGGAATCAAGGCGATTAATAGAGAGGTTGACTGGCACGCCCACGGCCTAAATGATTTGTTTGCATCATTTCCGTTGCATTTTCCACACCTACCCTTCAGTGTTTTTGCCAGCGTACCTCTCGATCAGTTGAAATTCGCTGAATTGGGGTGTCAAAACTTCCGAATTAGAGAGGTTGGCTGGCAAAAAGAGGGTCTTGGGGTGCTCAAGACGGGTTCCGATTGGATTTGGGAACACCATAGAGAGGTCCGCTGGCAGCAAGAACAGCGTAGAGAGGTCCGCTGGCAGCAAATAGAGAGGCTCGCTGGCAGAATAGAGAGGTCTGCTGGCATTAAGCGAGAGGAACGCTGGCACAGGTAGTGAGAGGTGTGTTGGCAGCTCTAGAGAGGTGCGCTGGCAAAGATAGAGAGGTGCGCTGGCAAAGATTAGGGTATAAACGTAGGCACAACAGCCACTTGCAAAAACCTATAGTACTTAAAGCGTTTTAAAGTATTTGCTTTTCTTATAGTATTCACCAAGCAACAACAGTTCACACGATGTCAAAATCAGTGGCCCACAAAACGGAACGTTCAGCACCGTTGTTGCCTGTTGCTGTTGATCCTGATTTGGTTCGTTTCGAAAAGAATCTCCTGTCTATCGGATTCTTTGGCGCCAATGACTCACGCGACAAGAATCGCACATCACGGCGCATCGAGCAGGTCGTTTTCCGAAATGGGCACAAAGTCAAAGTTGCGGCTGAATTCCGCGGCTCGGAGCAGCTCGGACTTCCTTCTACGACAGATCGAGACAAGTTCATTGCTTTGCTGAAGATACTCAGTGAAGAGCGCGTCAAAACTGGCCAGATTGCGAATCCAATCCGCTTTAGCGGCTATCGCATGATTCAGGAACTCGGCCTGTCTCGCAACGGAGAAATCTACGAAGAGATTGTGCGCTGGGGTAAGCGCATGACCGATACCACGATTACTTCGGAAAAGGTGGTCTATCGCGCTGCGAAGAAGGTCTACTCGGATGAAGTGCTGCACGTTTTCCGCTCGTTTAAGCGGACCGGGGAGAGCAATCTCAACGGAACGGATAGGCAGGAACATTACGAGGTGATGCTCGAAGAGTGGTTGATCGAGAACCTCAATCAGCGGTACGTCATCCCCGAAGATTTCAATGCGTACAAGATGCTCACGCGGCCGACTGCGAAGGGTATCTTTGGCAACCTGCATCTCTGGTTTCATGCTAGCCAGGGGAGGCAGGTCGAAAAAGACTATGCCGAGCTGTGCAATCTGCTCAACGTGCAGGTCTACCCTCATCTGTCGAAGATTAAATCAACCATGGGTCTCGCACTGAATGAGCTCGTGAACATCAAGTACCTCGACAAATGGGACGTGCAGCCCATGTCCAGCAAAGATGGGTACAAAATCGTACTTGCGCCTGGTCCTGCATTGATGCGCGTTCTACGTGAGTCATATCCGGAGCAGCAAGAATTGCCAGCCGGGAAATCAGAAGCGTCGAAGCTTCCCTCCTCTCCGGAAGATGAGGCAATCCAGCTCTTGAAGAGACACGGCATCTTGCCCGCGAAGTGCTTGGCGTTAGTCGAGCGCTTCGGCGCTGACTTGGTCTGCGATACGGTCGAGTACCTCGAATCGCAGATGAATTCTGGTAAACGAAACGGCGTCGAGAACCCTGCCGGACTTATCATCTACTCGCTGGAGAAAGATCTTCCCGTCCCTGCTGGGTTCATCAGCAGCCGCCGACGCGAAGTGATGCGGCAAGCCGCTGAACGCGATCGTGCTAAGGAAGAGGCCCGACAGGCTTTGGAAGCGGCCTACATGCGCTGGGTAGACGGCAAGCGTCAAGAAGCATTGGCCGAGCGCTATTCAGGCGACGAACTCGAAGCTAAACTCTCCGAAGTCATCAAGAAAAACAGCAAAGGCGACACGTTCTTCCGGCGCGTACCTCCTGCCCAGCATCGGAACCTCGCCCTGCAGCTCATCATGAAAGAGATCCGCGACGGTCTCGTTCTTCCCTCTTTCGAGGAATGGAAGTCGCAAAACGGACAAATTGACCTCTTCCAAGCAAACTGAGCTAATTTCTAGTTCCCCCCAAATCTCCTTGCAACAAGCGATATAGCTGCGACAAAGTTGCGATAAGCAATATCGCAACTAGGGTAACGCTTTGTATACCGCAAGTTGCGATAAGAAATATTGCTGCGATATAGCTGCGACATCGCGATATAGTTGCAATATCGCAGCGACAAGTAATGTCGCAAGAAAGAGTGTTTATGCCTGTAATTGCTGTTTCAAATCCGAAGGGCGGGGCCGGGAAGAGCACTACAACACTACTGCTTGCAACTTATCTCGCTCAAAGCGGAGCGTCGGTGTGTGTTCTCGATGCAGATCCGAATCAACCGATCATGGATTGGAAGACGAACGGGCTGTCGAAAACTACTTTGAAGGTCATCGGTGGTATCAAAGAGTCGAACCTAATGGAGGTACTCGACGCGCAAAATGATCAATTCGTTTTCATAGACCTAGAGGGAACCGCCAGTGTCCTTGTATCCCGTTCGATCGCTATGTCGGATTTCGTAATTATTCCGGTACAGGCCAGTGCCGTCGACGTGAGACAAGCAGGCAAGGCGATCCGGGCCGTAAAAGATGAGGAGAAGGTAGCTCAACGATCAAATATGTTGCGCAAGATTCCTTACCGAGTGCTGATGACGCGCACTCCTGCGCCTGGTGCTCCGGTGTCATCCGTTCAACGCCAATTGGAGTCTGAATTGGTGGACGCGAAGGTGCCTCGATTCCGTACGAGCCTTGCGGAACGTCTCGCGTACAAGGCGATTTTCGTTGAAAGGCTTACTCTTTCGGAGCTGGGTGAGCATAAGGTCGGCAATCTCGAAGCTGCCTATCAAAATATTCATGAGTTGGTAGAGGAATTGGTCGAGACTCTCCGCGAGCTAGATAGAAAGAGGTATCCAAATGAGCAGTAAATTTGGCCTCATAGATGAGTCGGACGACGTTGTCGAGCGATCTGAAGGAAAGATTGACTTGTCGGGGTTCGCCCCGGTCCAGAAAAGATCTCCTATCGATCTCGCTGAGGTAGATGCGGCTGCGGCTCCACATGGTTTTGTGAGCCGCGAGGCTGTCCCTGTAATTACTGAGGCAGCAGCTACCCACGGACGACGGCGCCGAGCAGTGCCGGCGGAGCCTACACGTCATTTGGCGGTGCGTATGGTGCAGTCCCAATACGACCGGTTCGTCGGCTACGCTGATCGATACAAGCTTACGTATCACGACGCCATTACGAAGCTGTTGGACGCTGTTGGGGAGTAGCGTCGCTGCCGCGAGTGGCCTCCAGGTTGGAAAGCTCCTGCAGCATAGCCTCGAACTCGGAGCGATTAGGGCTGCCGTCGTCTGCAACCTCTTGAACCTCGTATCTCCGAGCCAACTCGTCGCCCTCCGTCTCGATTGCGCGGGCGAGGCTATACATCGCTTGGGCGAGATCCTCGATCGTACGAAAGCTCACAATCATCTGGCCGGGAATGAACTCGATATTTGCGGGAAGGGAATCGAGCTGCAGTGGTTCTACGTCACGGCGAACAAGGGTGCGGAGCTTCTTGCGTGAGACTTCTCCCCCCTGGACGCGGATGAGATCCAGCTCAGCTGAAGGATCATCGGCCTTATGGATGCGATCGAGGAAATCGGCGAGTACCTGACGTTCTACGAGCCGCGACCGGCCGATGGCTGTGGTTGGGAGCATCTCCAGTAAGAGTTGGGCGGCGCGGGGCTGCACCTGGAAGAGCGACTCGATTTCCTTACGCTCGTAATGGGAACGGACGGAAGAGGCCACCGCCCGTCGGATTTCGTGTAGTCGAGTGATCCATGAGATGGGTCGTGGCATCGTCCCTCCTTGGAAGATTCCTTTATGTATTAGGAGTTTAGGATGATTTCCAAGAGAAGGGAATAGCTGCGCATATGCGCATTAACTCCTGTGAGGCTTCTGAATTTATTACCTACGACAATGTCAGTTGTCATGGGCTAAAATTCCGACATGGAGATTCAGCTTTTTTCCGGGGCCCCTGACGTTGGGGACAGCCAATCGGCCGAATCGGGCCTCGTAGAAGCCCAGCAGAGGCTTCGCCGGATGGTGCTTGACTCCGTACCATCCCCAAATTCCCGCCGAAATTACGCCAAGGCCCTCGATGACCTCTTTGCGCTCTCGGCTGGGCGGCCACTCACCCGCGCGCTATTTATGGAGTTCCGGGCCTCGATGGAAGGCTTGTCACCGTCCACCGTCAACGTCCGGCTCTCGGCGGTCCGGAAGCTGGTCGCGGAGGCGCGGCGAAACGGCATGATCGGAGTCGAGGATGCGGCGAGCCTCTCGGAGGTCCCGAACATACGGCAGAAGGGAACCCGGCTGGGGAACTGGCTGACGCGGGAACAGGCGAAGGAGCTGCTGGCCGTTCCCGATCGCTCGACGCTGAAAGGCAAGCGGGATTACGTGATTCTGGGGCTGCTGGTTGGCTGTGCGCTTCGCCGGCAGGAGCTGGCCACCCTCGACGTGGAGACAATCCAGCTACGGGAAGGCCGCTGGGTCCTGGTCGATCTCGAAGGGAAGGGAAGGCGCATTCGCACGGTTGCGGTCCCGGTCTGGGTTAAACAGGGAATCAACGCCTGGATGACCGCTGCCGGCATCGAGGATGGTCGACTGCTGCGGTCCATCTCGAAGGGCGGCAAGGTCGGCGAGAGCCTGAGCGACTGGGCGGTTTGGTCCGTAGTCGAGCAATCGGCGAAGGAGATTGGCATCGAGCGGTTCGGAGCCCACGACCTGCGCCGCACCTGCGCCAAGCTCTGCAGAAAGTCGGGCGGCGACCTCGAACAGATCAAGTTTCTGCTGGGGCACTCTTCCATTCAGACGACAGAACGCTATCTGGGGTCAGAGCAAGATATTGCGATCGCGGTGAACGATTCATTAGGCCTATAAGCGAATCGCTTATAGGGGCGATGGACGTAGTAAAAGGATAGGGATGGCAAAAGCAGAGCTGGAAGTGAAACCGGACGAATCTCCAGACCTCCTGAACGAGATCCGGAGTTTAATTGAAGAGGCTCGTCGGCAGACTGCTGCAGCGGTCAACTTTGGACTCACTGCGCTCTATTGGAGGATCGGGAACCGAATCCTGCGGGAAGTCCTTGGAAATGAACGGGCTAGCTACGGGGAGCAAATTGTCGCTACACTGTCGCGACAATTGGTGAGTGAGTTTGGCAGAGGCTTCGCAGACAAAAATCTGCGGAGGATGATGCAGTTTGCCGAGGTGTTCCCGGACGAAGAGATTGTCGCTACGCTGTCGCGACAATTGAGTTGGTCGCACATTAAAGAGCTGTTGCCCCTGGTGCGTCCCCATCAGCGGGAGTTCTACGCTGAGATGTGCCGAATCGAGGGCTGGAGCGTGAGAACGCTTCGCGAACGGGTTGACTCGATGCTCTATGAGCGCACTGCGCTATCGAAGCAGCCCGACGAGCTCGTGCAGCAGGAATTAGCAGTTCTTCGCAGCCGCGGCGATGTGTCGCCGTCCATGTTGCTGAAAGATCCGTACATTCTGGACTTCCTGGGACTCTCCGACCGATTTCTAGAACGCGACCTTGAAGACGCTATTCTGCGCGAACTGGAGACGTTTCTTCTTGAATTGGGTTCGGGGTTTTCATTTGTAGCTCGCCAGAAGCGCATTCAGCTCGATGGAGAAGATTTCTACATTGATCTTCTTTTCTACAACCGCAAATTGAAGCGATTGATTATTGTGGAGTTGAAGCAGGGAAGCTTCAAGCCTGAATACAAGGGGCAGATGGAGCTTTATCTTCGTTGGCTCGCAAAGAATGAAACAGAGCCAGGCGAGCAGAGCCCGATGGGTATAATTCTGTGCGCCGGGAAGAACACCGAGCAGATTGAGCTGCTGGAACTTGGGTCCGCAGGCATCCACGTCGCTGAATACCTCACGGTTCTGCCGCCCCCAGAGGTTCTTCGGGAGAAGTTGCACAGAGCTATCGAAACAGCGCGAATGAGGATTGAGACAGACTCATAATGTGCGCCGCCAGCAAACTCCGAGTCTGTTCCTTTGATATGGCGGAGGTGCCGCCTGATGGGTATGTGCTGGCAGAAGAGCAGGGAGAGATGTACTTCTGCAACGCACGTTGTCTCTGTTTATGGGCAGTGCATTTTGTGACTAATCCGCGGCGCTCCGAAGAACAGAAAAGGGTTGCTTGCGAGCCGACGATGCCTTCGGGTGAGAGACGGAAATTTACTGATTTTATAGAAGTGGCTCAGTGGAGTGCTGCGAATGTCCTGAAAGGAAAGTCGAACCCCTGGCTTGCGAATAGAACGACGGTTACGTAACAAAAAGCAGAATTGGCAACAAGTAACTGGCGCGCCACGTTTCATATGAAGTTGGTCGTGGAATTCAACTTGGGGTGTTATGGCTCTTTTGACCCAATAGAGTATTCTTCTAGTCAGTGAAGTCTCTACGCCAATTCGGAGCTGTCCTGCTGCTGCTCGTGTCCTTTGCGGCACCGGCGATGGCATGTATGGCTCCCGATGCGGAGATGACGGTCGAAGAACGCGCCTGCTGCCGCATGATGAAGAATGACTGTGGACAGATGGAGATGCCCGCTTCTCACGACTGCTGCAAGAAGACTCCGGGGGCGCTACACGATAGTGCTCTCAGGTCGGATTCGGTATCGTTCCACCCTCTTGTAGCCGTCGCAGTCGGGGTTTCATATTTTGATCTTTTCCCGTCTCACGATGCAACAAGCGGCTGGCTACAGCGTCCGGAACACTCGCCCCCAAAGCCCCCCCCCTCGATCATCTCTGCTCTCAGAGTCTAGTTCGCTTCTCTCTCGCTGAAGATTCGAGTCGCGCCTCTGTGCGCGCTCATGTCTGAACTGCAATCGAGACAGGAGTTTCCCTATGAAGGTGGCCTTGTATTGGACCGCCGCATTGGTGATGGCGACCGGCGCTTCTGCGTACGCGCAGGAGATGACCGGAATGCCAACGTCACTTGCTACGTTGATTTCAGAAGCACAGTCGAGCAATACCCAAATCTCGGCCGCAGATCACGCCCGGAAGGCTGCGACACACGTCGCTCAACAGGTGACAACACTTCCCGACCCGCAGTTCACGGTTCAGTCGTACAGTGTCGGGAGCCCCAAACCCTTCGCGGGCTTCAGCAACAGCGACTTCGCGTACATCGGATTTGGGGCATCGCAGGAACTTCCTTATGCCGGGAAGCTCCGGCTCAAGGGTGAGGTAGCCAACCGTGATGCGGATATGCAGCAGACGCAAGTAGACCTTCTGCGTTCGTCGATCACGGATCAGGTTAAGGCTCTCTACCTACGGCTCGCCTATCTTGGTGCAACCCTCTCGATTCTCAGTCGGAACGACGCTGTCCTCAAGCCGATGATTGAGACAGGCTTGTCCCGGTACAGTCTCGGACAAGGCAGCCAGGCCGAGGTGCTGAAAGCGCAGATCGAGCATACGAAGATCCTGCGTGAAGTGACCATGCACCATCAGGAGATGGGACAGCTTCAAGCCAGCCTCAAGCAACTCCTGCATCGGTCACAGTCCTCCCCGGACATCATTCCAGAGCCGCTTTCCCTGACTCCGCTGCAGCGGAGCGCCGAGGAATTGCAAAACCTCATTCTTGCTAATAACCCGGCTGTCTCGGTTAATACAGCGGATGTCCATAAGCAGGATGCCCAACTGAAGTCGGCGCAGCGCGAGAGCAAGCCAGACTTCAATGTCAGCTATATGTTTCAACAGACGGGCGGTGGCTATCGCGACTACTACATGCTGACGGTCAGTCTGCGGTTGCCTCGGCGCAAGCGGGTCGAGGCGGGTGTGGCGGAAGCTGCGGAATCTCTGGAGCGATCCAAACAGGAGCTCGACTCGCAAGTGCAGCAGCAACTCGCAGAGGTAAAGAAGCAATACATCGCCGTGACGAACACTGCCGAGCTAGTGACCGAGTATCAGGACGGCCTTCTACCTCAGGCACGGGCTGCATTTCAGGCCGAGCAGACGACCTATCAATCCGGCAAACAAGCCTTCGCGCCGGTGCTGTCCTCTCTGCTCGATGTCCTGACTTTTGAACATGACTATCAACAGGCGCTGCTCGACCACGAGACCGCCATTGCACGTCTTGAGACTCTGACGGGAGCGCAACTCCGATGAACAAAACTATTATCCGTACATCCCTATTTTGGCTTGGCTTGTTCGCGGTTGTGGCTGCTGTGTACGTCTATCGCACCAGGTCAATCGTTCATCCAGCATCCGCCCCGACAGGTGTTCAACCGATTGCGTCTGGACCGATGGCAGATATGAGCAAAGATGCGTCCATGTCAGCGGCGAAGATAGAGGCTCCGCTGGTGCCCGTGCAACTGACCAATGAACAGATGAACAGCATTGGCATAAAAACCGGAACCGTCGAATACAAGCTATTGAGTGACGAGATACGAGCAACCGGCACCGTGGATGTGGACGAGCGCCTTCAGTCGTCCGTGCAAGTTCGGTTCTCGGGCTATATCCGCAAAGTCTTTGCGAACGCAACGTACCAGTACGTCCGCAAGGGTGATCCACTCTTCACAATTTACAGCCCTGATCTGGTAGCGACGCAGGAAGAGTATCTCCTTGCCCGTCGAAATCAGACTGTTCTCAAGGGCAGTTCCATTGATGGAGTCGCTACCGGCGCGTCATCCCTGACCACAGCGGCAGAGCAACGGCTACGCCAGTGGGACATCCCGAACAGCGAGATCGTCAAACTCCAGGAGACGGGTAAGGCTGTGACCGAGCTAACCATCAACTCCCCTGCATCCGGTTACATCCTGGAACGCGTGGCGCTCCCCAATATGTATGTCGAGCCCGCGACGAAACTCTACACGCTCGCCGATTTCTCTCGTGTCTGGGTAAACGCGCAGGTCTTTCAGAATGACGTAGGCAGGCTGAAGCGCGGCGATAGCTCCTCGATCACGGTCGATGCCTATCCGGGACGCACCTTTCAGGGCCGTGTCGAGGAAGTCCTGCCGCAGGTCGATATGACGACGCGCACCGTCAAGGTGCGGCTGTCGGTCAATAATCCCGCCGTCACCCTCAAGCCGGGGATGTTCGTCAATGTCGATCTAAAGTCGGCGTTGGGGAGGCAACTCGTCGTCCCTACTTCGGCGGTCTTCCAGACGGGTCTCCGTCAGGTGGTCTTTGTCGATCACGGAAGCGGCAGTATCGAACCAAAGGATGTCAGTCTCGGTGCGAGGGTTGGGGATGACTTTATCATTCTGAAGGGACTGTCAGCTCATCAGCAGATTGTGACTTCGGCGAACTTTCTGCTGGACTCCGAGAGCCAGTTGCAAGCTGCGGCTAGTTCGTACACTCCTCCAGCTCCTGGAGCGGGGCAGCAAACCCCGAACCCATCAGCAGCACCTCAAGCTGTGGTCGCGATTGATTTCACAACCGACCCAAATCCGGCGCATAAAGGATCGAACGTCTTCCACGTCAAGCTGACCGGAGCGAACGGGCAGCGTGTCGCCGGAGCGCAAGTTGCGGTCACGTTCTTCATGGCGGCGATGCCGGCAATGGGCATGGGGGCGATGAACACGACCACACACCTCATCCAGACGAGTCCGGGACTCTATGACGGTACGGGTGTGCTGGAGTCCGGTGGGACATGGCAGGTCACGGTGATAGTGAAACAGAACGGCCAAACCATTGGCACAAAGCAGTTGCGCGTCAATGCCGAAGGGGGGATGTGACATGCTCTCCAGAATCATTGATCTTTGCGCGCGAAATCGCTTCCTCGTCTTTACCGGCGTTCTGCTCTTGACCTTCGCCGGTATCTGGTCGCTGCGTCATATCCCCCTTGACGCGTTGCCTGACATCTCCGATGTACAGGTGATCGTACATACGAGTTGGATGGGACAACCACCCGACATCATCGAAGACCAGGTCACGTATCCCATCGTGACCAGCCTTCTTGCTGCTCCTCATGTGAAGGCCGTCCGCGCTCAAACCATGTTCGGGGATTCGTATGTGTATGTGGTCTTCGAGGACGGCACGGACTTGTACTGGGCACGTTCTCGCGTAGTCGAATATCTCCAGCAAATCGGCGGTCGTCTGCCTCCCGAGGTTCATCCGGCTATCGGGCCGGACGCGACAGGAGCAGGCTGGGTTTTCGAGTACGCCCTGATCGATAAGACCGGCAAGCATAGTCTGGCCGATCTTCGTACCCTTCAGGACTGGCATCTGCGATATGAGCTGGAGACCGTCCCCGGTGTCTCGGAGGTTGCGAGCATCGGCGGCTATGTGAAGCAGTACCAGATAGGGCTCGACCCGAATAAGCTGCTCGCTTACAACATACCTCTCTCGATGGTCATCGATCGGGTGAAGGCGAGCACCAATGAAGTCGGTGGCAGGGTGCTCGATCTGAGCGGAGCGCAGTACATGATTCGCGGCCTTGGCTATCTGAAGTCGCTGAACGATCTTGAGTCGATTGCAGTGGGGAGCAAGAATGGAACGCCGGTCTTGCTGCGCGATCTTGGCAGCGTAGTTTTCGGGCCGGACATCCGCGAGGGCGTTGCCGAGTGGAATGGACAAGGCGAGACGGTCGGCGGCATCGTTGTTATGCGGCAAGGCATGAATGCGCTGAAGGTCATCGAAGGGGTCAAGCAACGATTCCGCGAGATCGCGCCATCGCTGCCGGCGGGAGTGCAGATTGTCGCGGGCTACGACCGCTCCGGCCTCATCAACGATTCGATAGCCACCCTCCAGCGCGACTTGCTGGAAGAGGCCATCATCGTCAGCCTAGTCATCATCATCTTTCTGTTCCACTTCCGTTCGGCGTTGATCGCCATCCTTGCTCTACCTATTGCTGTGCTCGTTTCGTTCATCCCGATTTACTTCCTGGGCGTTACCTCGAACATCATGTCTCTCGGCGGCATCGCTCTGGCTGTCGGTGTGCTTGTCGATGCCGCGATTGTGATGGTGGAGAATGGCTACCGCCACCTTTCAGAACGGCAGGAGTCTGACCCCACCCCTGTTACTGAGCTGGAGCGCCGGGAGATACTCATCAACGCCGCGAAGCAGGTTGGACCGGCCCTGTTCTTCTCCCTGCTCATCATCGTTGTCTCGTTCTTGCCGGTCTTCCTCCTAGAAGCGCAAGAGGGCAGGATGTTTCGGCCTCTCGCTTGGACAAAGACACTTGCAGTGGGTTCGTCGTCGATCATTGCCATCACGTTTGTTCCGGTTCTGATGGTGATGCTCATTCGGGGACGGCTCAAACCGGAGAGCGCCAATCCAATCTCCCGCTTCACTCAAGCCATCTATCTGCCTGTCCTGCGGTTCTGTCTGAAGTATCGAAAGCTGACGATTCTGGTCAACTTACTCTTTCTGGCCGCAACGCTGCCCGTTGCGTTCAAGCTGGGGAGCCAGTTCATGCCACCGCTCTTTGAAGGCTCCGTCTTATACATGCCAACTTCACTTCCCGGCATCGCAATCGAGCAGGCAAAAACGCTTTTGCAAAAGCAGGATGCGATTCTCCGTACCATTCCCGAAGTTGAGAGCGTCTTTGGCACAGTCGGTCGCTCGGACAGCGCCACGGACAACGCACCGCTCGATATGTACGATACGACCCTCATGCTCAAGCCGCGAGAGCAATGGCGGCCTGGGATGACGTACACCAAGCTCATCCAGGAGATGGACGAGAAGGTGCAGTTCCCGGGACTGGCGAACACATGGACGAGTCCAGTCGAAAACCGCCTTGACATGGAACTCACCGGAATCAAGACACCGCTGGGTCTCAAAGTACAAGGTCCGAGCGTGGACGGAATTGAGCAGCTTGCGGCGAAGATGCAGGGCGTTCTTTCCTCCATGCCGCAGGTAAGGTCGATCTTTGCTGAACGCATCTCGCAAGGGTTCTACGTCAACGTCGAAGTAAACCGTACTGAGGCGGCACGGTACGGCCTCAGCGTGGCAGATGTGCAGACGGCGGTTTCGTCCGGCATCGGCGGACAAAACATCGCCGAGAATATCGAAGGACGTGAACGGTATCCCATCAATGTGCGCTACTCACAGGATTTCCGTAACAGTGTCGAGCGGATGCAGAGCGTTTTGATCGCTACGCCCTCTGGGGCACAGATCCCGCTAGGGCAGGTAGCCAAAGTGTCGTTCTCTCATGGTCCTGCCATGATCCGGGATGAGGATGGACAACTCACCGGCTATGTCTACATCGACCTGACGAGTACGAACTATGGTGGCTTTGTGGAAGAGGCCACTCGCAGATTACAAAAGGATGTTTCCATCCCTGCCAGCTACGGTTACAAGTGGTCGGGCGAATACGAGTTTGAGTTGCGGGCAAAGGAGCGACTGAAACTCATTCTGCCCATCGTGTTCTTCATGATCTTCCTGCTGCTCTACATGGTCTTCCATTCGGTAGGCGAAGCGGTCGTGCTGATCGTGCCCACCATCTATGGCATGACGGGCGGGCTGTTGCTGCAATGGCTGCTCGGATACAACTTCAGCGTGGCCGTTTGGGTGGGCTACGTCGCGCTCTTCGGAATAGCAGTTGAAACCGGGGTGGTGATGGTCGTCTATCTGCATGAATCTCTGGAACGAGGCTTACAGCAAGGGAAGATTCACAGCAATGCCGACATCGAAGAGGCGGTCATAGAAGGAGCGGTCAAGCGTCTACGTCCCAAGCTCATGACAGTCATAGCGGTCCTTGCCAGCCTCGCGCCAATCCTTTGGGAATCCGGTATCGGCTCCGATGTCATGAAACCAATTGCCGCGCCCATTGTGGGCGGCATGATTACCTCAACCATCCACGTCCTGATCCTGGTGCCCGTCTTCTTCGTCATGATGAAGGAGAGAGCATTCAAGAATGGCACACTTGAGTCAACCCAGGCATCGAAAGCACTAGAAGGCGCTACACCCGCTAGTCATGGCAACATTAGGGTGTCCAATTGACCAGACCGCATTCTCTTTCCTGGCGTATCCTTGGGAGGCCTTTGACGAACGGACTTTCAGAAAGGCAGATCAGATATGCCTCTCAATCAGATTGAGAACGTTGGGTTCAAATCTTCCAATGCGATTGACCGCATCCTGGCTCATCATACGAAGTTCTTAAGCTTTCTTGCTGCCAGAGTCGAAGACAAGACGGCCTCAGAAGACATACTCCAGTCGGCATATATCAAGGCGATCGAGCATGGCTCCGAGATTCGTGAGAAAGAGAGTACGGTCGCCTGGTTCTATCGCATCCTTCGCAATGCGATTGCGGACCACTACCGCAAGGGATCAGCACGGACGAGGGCTCACGACACATATACCGCAGAACTTCCCATTAGCTACGAACCGGAGATTGCTCAAACTGTGTGCGCCTGTATCGGAGATGTGATTCGCGACCTGAAAGACGAGTACCGTGAAGCCATCGAACAAGTAGACCTCGGCGGCGTCACTGTCGAGTCGTTTGCGCAATCCCACAAGACGAACGCGAATAACGCATCTGTTCGGCTGCGCCGAGCGCGCAAAGCTGTTGCAAAAAAGCTGATTGCGGTCTGCGGGGCGTGTGCTGAACACCAATGCCTCGATTGCACTTGTCGCCGGAGCCAACTGTAAGACTTCTTCTCCTCGTCCGTCAGCAGTAGTAAAGGAACGAGGAGGCAATATGTGCTGCTGCTCAAAAGCAAGTGAAGAAGTGGAAGGCTCTACGATGCCAATGATGGTTGATCCGGCGAAGCAGCTTCTTAAAGACCTGGTTTGCGGGATGCAGGTTGATCGCGCCAAAGCGATATCCGTGGATCACAACAGAGAGAAGTTCTATTTCTGCAGCCAAGGCTGCGCAACCAAGTTTCAGGCCGATCCGAACAGGTATCTCCAGACGAATCAGGTAGTCCCAACTAACGAACAGGTGAAGGGAGATGACGCCAAGGCAGACTACACCTGCCCCATGCACCCGGAGGTCCATAAGGCGGGGCCCGGAAACTGTCCCAAATGCGGCATGGCGCTCGAGCCCTCAACGCTTGAGGTGGCAAGAGCACGCATGGAATACTCCTGTCCGATGCACCCTGAGATCGTCCGCGACAAGCCAGGAAACTGTCCTATCTGCGGCATGACGCTTGAACCGAGGGATGTGATGCCAGGCTCGGGAGACTCACCCAATCCAGAGCTGGTGAACATGACACGACGCTTTTGGGTTGGAGTGGCGCTGACGCTGCCGTTGCTAGTCGTGATGGTGTCCGACATCTTGCCCGGACACCCGGTACAGCATGGGCTATCGGGAGCGCTGCTCGGGTGGATCGAATTTGCCTTGGCAACACCCGTCGTCCTATGGGCGGGTTGGCCCTTCTTTGAGCGTGGGTGGGAGTCCGTCGTCCACCGCAGCCCGAATATGTTCACCCTCATTTCGATTGGCGCTGGTTCGGCTTACCTGTACAGCGTTGTTGCAGTGATCGCACCGGGCATCTTTCCCGCGACGTTCCGCGATATGTCCGGCAATCTCGCTTTGTACTTCGAGGCCGCGTCGGTCATTACGGTTCTGGTGCTCCTTGGGCAGGTTTTGGAACTGAAAGCGCGTAGTCAAACCAGTAGTGCAATCAAGGCTTTGCTTGCTCTTGAACCAAAGACGGCAAGGAAGATTTCTGCCGATGGGAAAGAGAAGGATGTAGCGCTGAGTGACATTCAGGTTGGGGACCAGCTCCGCGTTCGACCTGGCGAGAAAGTTCCAACGGATGGCGTCGTAACTGAGGGTCGCAGTTCCGTAGACGAATCCATGGTGAGCGGCGAGCCCATCCCGGTAGAGAAGTCGACCGATGCCAAGGTAGTCGGCGGCACGATCAATGGCACTGGCAGCTTCGTGATGAAGACCGAACGAGTCGGAGCCGACACGCTTCTGGCCCAAATCGTAAAGATGGTGAGCGAAGCTCAAAGGACCCGGGCTCCCATTCAGCGGCTTGCGGATACGGTAGCGTCGTATTTTGTGCCTGCCGTCTTGATTTCGTCGGCGATTACGTTTGCAGTGTGGGCGATCGTCGGCCCGCAGCCCCACTACGCCCACGCGATTGTGAATGCTGTAGCAGTGCTCATTATCGCTTGCCCCTGCGCTCTAGGACTTGCAACACCGATGTCGATCATGGTCGGGACTGGGCGAGGTGCCGGGGAAGGAATACTGATTCGGAACGCTGAAGCTCTCGAAGTCTTTGAGAAGGTCAATACTCTTGTCGTGGACAAGACGGGCACCCTCACCGAGGGCAAGCCACGACTCACCGAAGTGATTCCAGCAGAAGGCTACGATGAGAATCAACTTCTGCAATCGGTCGCAAGTCTTGAGAAAGCAAGCGAACATCCGCTGGCTGCGGCAATCCTCGCGGGCGCGAAGGAGAAAAAGGTTGAACTGGTTGACGTTGCAGACTTCCAATCAATTACGGGGAAAGGCGTCACAGGAACCTTGCGAGGGAAACATATCGGTATAGGAAACGCCGCGCTCATGCACGATCTTGGCGCCAATCTGGAACCACTCAAGAGTCGCGCCGAAGGCCTACAGAAAGAGGGCCAAACTGTGATGTTTATTGCGTCGGATGGGCGCTTTGCAGGACTGATCGCAGTAGCTGACCCCATCAAAGACTCAGCGGTAGAAGCAATTGCTGAATTGAGGGAGGCTGGTATCAAGGTGGTGATGGTCACTGGCGACAATCACACGACTGCGGCAGCCGTCGCGCAGAAGCTGGGCATCGAGTTCGAGGCCGACGTTTTGCCGGAAAAGAAGGCCGAAGTCGTGAAAAAGCTCCAGTCCCAGGGAGCAATCGTTGCGATGGCCGGCGACGGCGTCAATGACGCTCCGGCATTGGCTCAGGCTCAGGTCGGTATCGCCATGGGAACGGGAACCGATGTGGCGATGGAAACCGGTGGAATCACTTTAGTAAAAGGTGATCTGCGCGGAATTGTCAAAGCGCGGCGTTTGAGCCAGCGCACCATGAGCAACATCCGGCAAAACCTGTTCTTCGCTTTTATCTACAACGCTTTGGGGGTGCCGCTTGCCGCAGGCGTCCTGTATCCGGCATTTCATCTTCTGCTGAATCCCATGATCGCAGCGGCGGCCATGAGCTTCAGTTCGGTATCGGTGATTGCGAACGCACTTAGGCTTCGGAAGACGAAGCTCTAACGCTCAGCAGGTGCAGACTTCGCCTCTTCGGGCTTCGTTCGCTTCTTTCAAAACGAGGGGTAATAGGAGCAGCGCCGCGACAGAGTCGGCCCAAGGGACGTGAAATATGGCATTTGAAACTAGTCCCGCAAGCGCGATCAAGACATGTAGGCGCAGATATTGCTTTGGGCTGCATCAGCTCTCAATGCTCCACTGTTTGTCTCCCGGGCTAGGCGCTTCTTGGTAGCGCCTAGCCAAGGCATGATGATTGCCGAAGTGATCAAAAGTACGATGCCGACAATTGAGGGTTGTGGTCGGACTCGACTGAAAAGGGTAAAGAACGAACTAACCACGATATAGACCGCAAGCAAGTATAGGAGTACTGCATTCGTTCTCGACATTGCTCTCTCTGAGTCTGGACCAAGGCTGTAGCTTTGCTAATTATCTGGCGCATTCCTTTGCTGACTATTTGGCACACCGGCTGCAAATCTGGGCCGATAAGGTCTGATTCGGTACAATCCCTGCCGTTTTGAGGCCTTTTCTGTTCGGCGAGGGCACACCAAAAATGATCGTGTGCCAGATAATTCGAATAACAATGTGCCAAATAATTAGCAAAACGACATGCTTTACCAAGCGCTCATAGAGCGGAAACGGTCCACCAAACCGGGTGAGCAGCGGTACAGTTATCCGTTCGCCATTTTTATTGAGATTATCTTCGCAGGTTTCGCAGAGCAGATATGCCTTCGTCTGTTTGACCGTAGGCCGCATCACCTTCGTATTGACGGCAACCGGCTCGAACTCATCCGTCCGACAAAGTAGATATATCTTCTTGGACAAGAGATGCTCATACATAATTTTTTCTCTTCCAGACACATCGAGCATATTCCGAATGGCATTTATCCCCTCTTTGCGTTTGGAGTGTCGGTTTGGGAATTTGATTAGCAGCAACCGACAACCGATAGGGTTTTCGCTACAAAGCCCTGGAGTTCTGTATCGTTGATTGGTTCTGAAGCGGCGTTCGGATTTTCTCCGTGATGGTATCGCTTCGTGTAATCGTTCGCCTCAATCAGATCACTAAGGACGGGCGTCAGACCATGAGTGGTGCCTGCATCTCGAATCTTTCCGCAGATGACGCCGAGGGTGTCGTCATCTTCGAATTGCGTCGGGAACAGATTGCGGGAGTATGTCTCCAATACTGGCCTAATCTTGTTAACAATGTCCCTCGGCTTACCTTCGGCCGCGTTGTAAAAGTTTCTCAGCGCATAGATATCAGCACGCTGCTGTGCTTGTGTTGCCTCCTCGATATCCCACTCCGTCATGAGGGTGTTGCTCTGTCCGACCCGCGTAAGATGTAGGCATTTGTGTTCTAAACTCTGTTCTCGCAGCCGATCATACAGCCGCTTCAAAAAGCTCTGGTCATGGGAGAGAACGATCACTTGAAGGCATTCGCTCCCACACCGTCGTATTTTCTGGACGGTATGGTCTTTGCGGAAGGCGTCTTGGCTGTTGAACGGATCGTCGAAGACAACAATGCGTCCCGACTTGTTGCTGTCGTGCTCCAGCTCGGCGAGAAAGAACGCCAGAGCTAACGTACTTTTATCTCCCGAGCTCAACGTATTGCGAAAGCTGGGCGTGCTCAAGGGCGTGTTTCCGTCGCCAAGGTTGACCGGTGTGTCGTTGATGAGAATCTGAAAATCCGAACTCGGAACACCTCCAGGATAAGCATGTTTGGTTCCAGTGATCCGAAACCCTGCCTGAAAATCGGCTAGCAGCTTATTGATTGTCTTCTCGTAGGTCTTGATTACGGTCTCTGTGTGCGTATCAAGCTTCTCTTTCGCCGCGCTCTTCTTGCCTTCCAAAGATTCCTTATTATTCACCTCACCCAGGTGCTCATCTACAGCTTTAGAACAATCAGGGCTATGACGTGTTTTCGTAGCCTTCAGGATTAGCAGGTCGCGTTGGATCTGGTCGATGCTGGCACCCTCTAAAGATGTCTTCTTTGCCGTGATTGCTATATTTGCGGCACGCACTGCAACGTTGTATTCAGTTGCTGAAGCATGTAAAGCATTCACGACTGCGAACGCGTTTAGATAGCGCTGGTCGATGAGAACTACCTCAAGCGGGGCACCCGCCTTTAGATCGGAAAGTACGAATGCGGCCTCAAGCATCTCACGCAGCGAGCGGCCGAGGCCTTGCGGAGTCGAGAGCTGGGGAGAGGATATGTCGCAATACCTGCTCCAAAACTCTGTAGAGGCCTCATTTCCCGCGATGATCCTTTCGCTGTCTGCGATTGCGCGATCTCCAAATAATGTGCTCAACATATTTCGGTGGTACGCGATGGCTTCCTTCAGATCGTTGTAAGCCTCACCGAAGAAGGCACGATAGGCACCGATTAGGTCCACTCCTTGCAATGGCTGATTGCAGAACGGGCACGAGTCGGCGCGAATATATCCCAGTCCTTCCTGAACCCACCTTTCTCCAGTCTTTCCCATCTCGTGTGTCGCAAGATGCTCGGCGACACGACGCTCGGCATCTGCAGAAAGATCGGTAAGTGTGCGACTTAGTAACGCTTCGAATTCGGCTGGAACCACCGGCAAAACCAATTCGGACAGTCCGGCACGTGCCTTCAGCTGAGTGGATTGTTGGACAGCTTCTAACTCCCTTTCCTTTGCAGCAATCTTCTCATCAACTTTGAGGTCGACCGCCAGTTCCACAAAGGCATCAAAGGCGACGCCTGCAGGAACCCGACCTTCAACACCCGCACGCTTTATCTTGATTGCACTTGTCGACGCCCGGATTTCTGCGTCGATGTCATTGACTTCCTGTGCAAGCTTCACTCCTTGCTTGCCGATAATCACGCGATAGAGATTGCGTTTATGCTCAAGGTCTACAGCATCCCCGGAGAACACATTCTCCGAAATGAACGTAGCGTCGAAGATGGCCAGGTGAGGTAGTGCCTGAGTCCAGGCGTTCGCCTTAAAGTTAACTACTCCAGAGCCGGTGAGCAACATGACTTCGGGCGTGGATGCGCTGCCCAAAGTCGTCCTGCCAAGTACATGCGCCGGATCGTTGTTCTGTAGTGATCTGAGAATGGCGCAGAGCGTACTCTTTCCCCGTCCGTTCTCGGCAAAGATCAAATTCACACGTTTCAACGTGACATCGCCTGCTGCGTTGTAGTTTTGGAATCGACCGATGTTTTTGATGGAGACGAACTTAGTGAGTGTCATTGTCAGCTTTCTTCAAAGCTCCCTTACTGATGGCGTAAGGGGGCTAAATCTTTCATGCTGATCATAAACGCTCTGCTGCAAGGGAAAAGACAATGAAGGTGGATGAGACCGCCCCGGCCTCATCCACATAGCTTGCGACGACTACTCGTCGTCGGCTCCGTCCGAAGGATCATCTGCGGCTTCAACTTTTGAGAGCCGCTTCATGCTGATGGCGTGGATCTCGGCGATCCGGTGCTTGAAGGTGGTCCCGTTGACCTCATCCTCTACCTCGCGATACCGGAGAATGCCTTCCAAGGTGATGAGCTGCCCCTTCTGGAGAGTCTTGGCGAACTTCGAGAGATTCCTCCAGGCGAAAACGCGGTGCCACTCGGTGCGGTTCTCGTATTCGCCCTTGTCGTTCTTCCAGCTTTCCTGGGTTGCGATGTTGAGGATGACGTACTCTTTGTTGTTCTGAGCGGTTTTGGCTTCTGCGTTCTGTCCGAGGCGGCCGATGAAAGTGACTTTGTTGAACATGGTATTTAGCTCCGTTTCTTTTGGTTTGTCCGCTGTCTGCGGTACATGCTTGCCCAACGGGTGTGCCGTCGCGACCCACTCCCTCGGCGACTGGATAGAATCTGCGGAAGGGGACCCAGACTTGCTATGGGGACAGGAGTCCGCACCTCGAAGAGGCGCGCAGTGGAATCTTGGAAGGAGAGCGTGCGTCCGAAGGGCGGGGGTGCTTTGAGCGCGGCACGCTGAACGCAGATAGAAAGGCAAACCGGAAGGGAGCCTCACTGTTCAACGGCCTCTATCATGGCGCGAGTTGCAAAAGCCAGCTCAGAAACTAGAAGAGTCATTTCGCAATCAGGAGGAAGAATGACAAGGGCAAATGCAGCACCGATGCTCATCGTCCGGTCCATCTCCTCGCCTTCTCCATCGTCCTTCGAATGTAGGCAGCTCGTTTTGTAGGGCTGGGATCGCGGGAGAGATAGTCGTCTTCAAGGGCACATTCAATCCGGTCCTCACTTAAGCCATTGGCATAAGCGGCGACGCAGAACGCTATATCAGCAGCGGCGGGCCGGTCCTGGTACTTGACCGAAGTTCGGAAGCGCTCTAGGGATAAATTCGATAACCTCGGTCCCCTTTGGGGAGAAAGAGAACGTTGCAATCGCTGGGCCTCGCGTTCCTGGTCTCGGGCCTCGTATAACTTCGTTATCTCTTGCTCGAAAGCCTGCGCCATCGGGTACTGCTGTCCGGTGTAGCTGTGCAGACGAACGAAAGGGAAGAGGCCGTCAGGCTTGCGGTATTTGGGCTTGCAATTCGTAAAGCCGGGAAGCCGCCCGAACCGCCTCCAGTCAGCCGCGCTGGGGTCGGCATCGTATCGCCCTGCCAATGTCTGCGCGGCGAAGGTTCCGAGAAGCTTCGGAAATACCCGTGAGTGCATGAGCCACGCCTGGAAGTTGCCGGCGCTGGTCTCGATCACGGCACACGGATTGAAGCCGTCTGCCGAGAGCCTGGCGAGGGAGGTCTCGTTGAGATCGTCGAGTGTGGTGAAGCGATGCTCGCCCGATGGACGAATGTAGATGTGCGAGCCGTGGGCATTGCGGTACTTGAACAGAGAAAGCCTATCGAGGATCGCCGCGGCCGAGATGCCGTCGAGTCTCGGAAGCATTCCACGCTCACTCAGGACACCGACATCGTAGAGCGGCCCTTCGATAGCAGTGAGCATGATGCGAACAGTGGATTCGGTCTTATCCATCGATCTCTCCTTCCCGATGCCTTTTGGCTTAGGAGGGGTGCAGGGGAGGGAAAGGCCCCGCCGCCCGCCATTGAGTGGGCGAGTCTTGGCATCTACCATCTAAGCGAGATGAGAAGGGCACTTTTTGACACCATTGCCCACTATTTTGCGAAGAGAAGGGGCTGCAAACGCAACCCCCCGATTCAGAGGGTCGTATTTTGCATGGGTGGTTCATCCTGCTTGGGTAACTGCGGCTTAGTACGTGATCGTCGAACCCGTGTCCAGGGCAATGCTCTTCTTAGAAACTCCCTGTGAGCTGCGTCCAGCGATAGCCTCGCCTGGTGCAGGTCAAAGAGAGAGAAGCAAGTGGAGCATCCACCCTTGATTCCGCCCCGCCCGTCCCGCTCCGGGTTGTAACGGGGATGCCGTTCGCACTTCGCCTTCACCCGCTCGGCGACCTTGAGTTTGTAGTTGAACTGAAACATGATCTCCTCCTTTTGGAAAAGAGCGGGAGCCGGTTAGCTGACTCCCGCTGCGAGTTAGGCTGCAGCTTGCTTCTTAGCCGTCTTCTTCTTCGCTGTGGTCTTCTGAGCGGTTTTGATCGGCGTGGGTGTCTTCGTTTTCTTGCTGTCAGTCTTCTTGGGTTGTGGGGGAGCAAACGCGGTTTCGGCCTCGGTTAGAAGGTCGAGCTCGCCATCGCGTGGAATGGGTGTGTGTGCGGTGAGGACGAGACGAATAGCAAACCCGGTGAGCTCGTCATCTGGTAGTCCGTCGATCGTTGATAGCAGAATCTCTTCGGAGGTCTGCTCGTTGTTTTCGTCGTTAGCGGCAAGCTGTTCCGCTACGTCATCGAAGGCGTAAGGGTCGATAGTGACGAGAGCGCGGAGAAATACCTTCAACTGCGCTGCGCTGAACATGGCTGGAGCCTTTTCGAGGATGCGGTCGAACTTGGATACACGCGCCTTATGCAACTTCTCTCTACGGGCGCGTTCGGCTTCATGCTCTTTCTGTTCCCGCTCGAACTGCTGTTTCCGCTCTTTGGCTTTCCGCTCCTGCTCCTGCTCGTACTCCTTTCGTTGTTGTTCGTAGTTGCGCTGTCGTTCCTCGGCCTCTTCCTGTGTCTCGACTTCGGACGCGGGCGCCAATGTCGGGGCGGGATTGGCGGCTTGTTCTTCTGCTGCTCGTGGGTCGTGTACGGGGCAATCGTCGTCTGTGCATACCGTGAGAGTGGTTCCTACTCGCTTGCCGTAGACGATGATTGCGGGCTTCGCGGCTGCGCACGGTGGGGCTGGGTCGGCGTCCGGGTTCTCGACTACAGTCTCGATCTCGCGGAAGTGCCCGCGCTGGACTGCTCCGGGCCTCTGCTCTCGTGCGTTCCTCCACGCGTTCTCGATCTGGATAAGCTCGGGACGGGCCGCAATCTCGCGGTCGATGTGGGCAGTGAGCTTGATTTGATAGCAGGGTCCGTGGAGGCACTGGTCGCCGTCAGTTACGTCCGAAAAGAGGGAAGTGTTGTATCCGCTGCGGCGGGGGCAAGTGACGCAAGCTCCGGCTGCTGGGTTGAGGGTGGGGTCTTCGCGGTCGAATGGAGCATCCGCAAGGGCGAGGTAGAGGTTGTTCTGAATCCAAGCGGATACGTGCTTGGCGGGTAGCAGGTGCGGCTCCGCGTCTTGCCAGTCCTTGCGCCAGCACTGCTTGAATGCCTCGGCCTGTGATTCCTGCGGTAGACGGGCGATGAGGTTGGCGTGGCTGGCCGTTATGCGCTCCTGCGTGAACGCTTCGGCAACTTCGGGAATGAGTTGCAGTAGAGACAGACGGGCGTAGATGTGACTTGCGCTCTTGCCTGACTTCTCGACCAAGGCGGCTACGTCGTAGCCGAGAATGTCGAGCAACTGCTGGAAACCTTGCGCCTCTTCGTATGGATGAACGTCGACGCGTTGAGAATTTTCGACTAGCGCCCATTCAAGGGATTGTGCATCGGTGAGTTCGACGATACGAGACGGGATTGAGAACTGCTCGGCCAGCAACGAAGCCCTATAGCGCCTTGCTCCTGCAACGATCTCGAATCCTTCGTTGTTAGGCCGGACGGTGATGGGCTGAATGAGGCCATGCTGTCGAATGCTGTCGGCCAGTTCTTGCAACTTGGCTTCATCAAAAGTGCGCCGGGGGTTCGTGGTGGACTCGTGGATGATGTCGATGGCGAGATACTGAAATGCGCTGCTGTTTTGCATGAGTGCCCTCCTTGGGCGGGTTGGGACGCGCGAGGTGGTTGGAGCGGGACGGCCTGAGCCGTCCGCCCTCATGAGGGGAAGAATTGGTTAGCTGGCTTGCGCCAGTGCGGGTTCGGGGTCGGCTTCAGCCTCGCTCTGCTCTACTGCGGCGGGCGTTTCGATGGCGGAAAGAATCAAGGCTGATGTGCGCTGAATCACTTCCAAACTCTCGGCCAAAAGCGCGGCGTTGCCGTGGTACAGGTGGATGTAGTCGGCTGAGCTTTTTCCAGCGTCGAGGCCGATGGTCTGCGAGACGACAAAGGCGATTGCCTCGGCCTCGGTCTCGCGGACGGTCTTGGTGGTAGCTGTTCTGCGCTCTGCTTTGTGGAGCATTTCGTGTGCGATTTCATGGACAAGGGTGCTGAACTCTTCGGCTGCGGCCTGTCCGGGAAGGATGGCGATGCGGCCTCCGTAGCTCATGCCAAGCGCCGGGGCGATGCTCTCTTTGAACTCAAGCTCGATACCCTGCGCGATGAGAAAGTCGATGAGGCGTTCGCGGTACTCGCCTACTTCGCCCTTCACTCGCTCTGAGAGATCGGGGAGCGGTGCGCCATCGGTCTGGCTCACATCGAAGACATAGGCCGAACGAAAGCCGACGAGTACGGGCTGATTCTGCTTGGTGATGTCCTTCTCGGCTTCGCTGTCTTTCTTCTTCCGAATCCCGATCATGGGAGCGAGAATGCGGATGCCCTTCTGCCCCTTGATGACTCTGCGCCCTAGCTGATTCCACGCATACATCCCGGCAACGCGGGTTGCGTCCGGCTTCTGTCGTGCGATTTCGAGAATGTTCCCGAAGCTGTAGTTATGGAAACGGCCCATTGCGGTAAGGTACGCGGTGAGTCCTTCGCTGTGGCCTGCCTCAAGCTGTTCGATGAGGAGCTTTACGTTAGCGGCAATAACTTCTTTGGCCGTTTGCGCTTTGGAGGTCGAGGGAAGGGAAGTAACGTTGCTGGTTTCGTTCGTGGTGGCGATGGTGCTCATTGGGTGAATCCTCCGTCTTTGAATGGCCTTGCTGTGTTTGCTCACAAACACGCCTTGGCCCTGGCCCACGCCAGCGAGGGCGGCAAGTGCAGGGTGTGGGAAAAGTGGCCGACAGGCCAGCCGTAGGCCGGAGGAAGCGAATACCTGGAGCTGCACGGAGTTTTTTCCATCACCTTGCGCGCGCCAGGAGCAGCGCTCCTCAGAAAGGTTTGGCTTCCTTGCAGGGCGCGGAGCGCAGGAGATTGCGTTCGCTGTGGTTTTTGCTCTTGTCGCAGGGGCGTTGCGGGGAGGGGGGACCTCCCCGCTGAGATTCTCTCTCGCTTGTCTAGGCTTTTCTTTTCTCTTTAGGGGTGTCCAGAGGGGATATTTCTCTTTCAGACGGAGCGGAGCGAGATCGTGAAAGCAGACGAATTGCTGATCTCAGCCAAAGAACTTCCTTGCAGAAGCTGATTTCCGCTTGTCGATCACAGCTCAATGAGTGACTCGGCGATTTAGCTTAAAGCGAGAACGAATAGTAGTATTGCTGACTACGTCTAGGATGCACTTATCCTATGCAGAACCCAAGTGCCTCAGTCTTCGCGCAGCAGGATCAGGGGATTGACCGATAGAGCGCGTTGCGCGGGAATCCACGTGGCCACGAGGCCCAGCAGGGCCATTGCCACCACAACCCCAGCCAACACGAACGGGTCGCGCGGCGTCGCCTGGTAGACGATGAACGCCAGCACGCGCGTGGCGAGTAGCCCCAGGGCCAACCCTGCGGCAGACCCGATGGCCAGTAATTTGAAGGGACGCCCCAACGCCACGTGCAGCACTTCCTTGCGCGCCGCGCCCAACGCCATGCGAATGCCCAGTTCGCGCAGCCGCTTGCTCACTGAATACGCCGCCATCCCGAAAATGCCAGTAATCGAAAGCATCGCGCCCATCATCCCCAGTACGCCCAGCGCCATGGTTGCCACTCGCGCGGGAAACAGTACCACCTCCAACATCTGGCTCAACGTCTGCGTGCTAACCGGCAGTCCCGAATCCAGCTCCCGCACCTTGAGCCTCATGGCCGTGGCAAGCTGTTGCGGATCGCGCTTCGAGCGCACCAACAGGTAAGCCGCACTCGACGGCGACTGCATGAACGGAAGAAACATCGCTGGCTGCTGATCTTCCGTGAGGGACATGTATTTTCCATCCTCAACAACGCCCACAACCTGGACTCGTGCTCCGTCCTGAAGTCTGTAAGTTCTGCCGACCGCGGCCGTGACCGAGCCAAACATTCTGTTGGCGAAATCGCGATTGACGACCGCTACGGCGGGCGCGTTCTTGTCGTCCTGCCACGAGAAGCTCCTGCCAACCAGCAAGTTTGTGCTCGCAGCTTCGAAATATCCGGGAGACACCTCATACCGAAAAGGCATGGCAGCGGCGTTCGGAGGCCTTAGATCGGTGGTTTCTTCCTTGTACACATCTACCCGGTTGCCAGCGGTATAGACCAGGGGAGGGTAACCGTTCACGAGGCCCACCGCTTCCACTTTGGGGATCGTCCCCATCGCTTCGATCATCCGCTTCTGCATGGCGGGCACCTTGTCCAAGCTGTAACCGGCCGCAGCCAAGTCCACACCTGCCGTCATCGTGTCGCGCGGATCGAAACCGAACTTGCTGTGCAGCGAGCGCACAAGCCCTCGCACGGCCACCAGCGAAGATGTAACAAGAACCGCGCAGATCGCAATCTGAGCGACGAGAAGCACATCGCGGATTGTCAGCCTGCGCCCGGTCCTGGCGCTCGACCCCGCCTTGATGATCTCGTACGGATTGGCGCGGAGGATCTGGCGTATCGGCACGATGCCGAACAGGAATCCACTGAGCAAAGCCAATCCCAACGCAACGACATAGAGCATTGCGTCGGGGTGAACCGGAATATGGAGCGGAACCGCGGGAATGGGCTGCCAAATACTCATGCGGCGCAATAGCAGGAAGCTGCCCAACAGTCCCGCAGCGCCGCCGGCGAGGGAGATCAGCAGCGCTTCGGTAAATAGCCCGCGCAGGATGCGCTTGCGGGTCGAGCCAAGCGCGAGACGCAGCGCGATTTCACGGGAGCGGTCGGCAGCGCGCGCCGCGAACAGGCTGCCCAGATTGGCGCACGCTGCCAGCAGGATCAGTCCGGAAAGCAGCATCAGTCCCGTGACAAATGCCCGCACCGCTGGACCAAAGGAAGTCAGGCCCTCCCGCGACAGCGCCGTGTCGTGGTGAACAATGTCTCTGGGATAAGTCTTTTCCAGGTATGCGTTCACGACATCCACGTCGGCCACGGCCTGAGCTGGAGTCACTCTCGGCTTCAGGTGTCCCATCGCCTCAAAAACCCCATGTTCAGTCGCGCGTGTGTTGAGGCTCGGCGCACCCATCTGTTCCTCGTTCACGAGGGGCATAAAGAAATCCGGCGCGATAAACATGATCGTTCCCTGGAACTTAGGCGGCGCCACGCCGATGATGGTGAAAGGGTGCTTATCGAGTTGAACGGAGCGGCCCACCACTCCTGGATCGTCGTGGAACCGGTCGTGCCAATATGCGTAAGTGAGCACAATATACGGAGCGCTGTTGGGGCCGTGCTCATCGGATGCGTGGAACAAACGGCCAAGGTAGGGTTGAATGCGCAGCACGTCGAAGTAATTGCCTGTCGCTGCAAAGCCGTTTGCGGCAATCGGATCTTTGCCAGTATCGAATCCCACTCCCAGGACCATGTTGAAAGCGGACAGGTCCTCGAAGCTGTGGTTGCGATTGCGCAGGTCGATGTAGTTGGGATACGACTGCCACGTGGGATTGTCCCCATAGTGAGTTCCGTAGAGGCTCTCCACCTGCAGCACATTCAGTGGCCGCAGAACCAGACCATCCATGATGCCGAACACAACGGCGTTTGCCCCAATTGCCAACGCCAGCGTCAAAACAGCGGCGATGGTGAAACCGGGAGATTTGCGCAACTGGCGCAGGGCAAAGCGGACATCGGCGACGATCGACTCCAGCGTGGGCCATTGCCACACTTCGCGGCTCCGTTCCTCCACGACTGTTCGATTACCGAAGGCAAGGTGCGCTGCTTGTTTCGCTTCCTTCGGGCTCATGCCTTCGAGCATCAGTTGCTCGGTGCGCTCTTCCATGTGCAGGCGGATTTCTTCGGAGAGATCGTTGTAAATTTTGCGGCGGCGGAAGATCTGCGGAATCCAGTTCATTGGAAGCCTCTTTCAGATGGCCCCTTCAGCTTGTGGTGGCCTTGCCCGGGTTGAGAACCAGCGAGATGCCTTCAAACATGCGCTCAAAGCTAGATATCTGCTGTTCCAAGCGGCTCAGACCAGCATCAGTGATTCGATAGGTTCGGACGCGGCGATTGGTCGACGAGAGGCCCCACTCCGCCTTGACCAGCTTTACTTTCAGCAATCGCTGAAGCGCCGGATAGAGCGAGCCCTCTTCTACCTGAAGCAGGTTGTTGGATCGCTGCTGGATATGCTGGACCAGCGCGTATCCATGGGCCGGCTGGCGGCGAAGCGACTCAAGGATCATCATCTCGAGCGCGCCGGGAAACAAATCGCGTGCATTGCTTTCTGTCATAGGCTTGTTCGCTACATGCCTAGACTAAACAAGTATTGAAGGATTGTCAAGACGGAATTCGATCGCCCTCTTCCGGGAACCACTCACTGGGTGAATTGTTGCTTACAGGACAAGGCACTCATTGAGTGGCCCAGCGATTTGGCGCGAACCGAGAATCACTTCCGGCGGCGACATGCCCTGCGGTTCTCTTCTGTATTGCAGAGATCTGCCCCGTTCCATCCATGGTGTTGGCGTGGTGCTCCGAGGGTTGGCATCAAACCTCCCGAGATGGGTCTTATCGACTACAATCAACGCCACATGGTCAAAAGCCAAGTGTCGCCTGCATCATGATCTTTTTCGAGCAAGCTCCAACTCCGCTCTTGCGCCCTTGGGTAAAGTCGCTGTGGTATTGCAACGCACAA
The DNA here is from genome assembly GCF_040358985.1 of Tunturibacter empetritectus. NCBI lineage: Bacteria > Pseudomonadati > Acidobacteriota > Terriglobia > Terriglobales > Acidobacteriaceae > Tunturiibacter > Tunturiibacter empetritectus. The sequence continues at coordinate 52,915 of NZ_CP132933.1, forward strand.
AGGATGCCCTGTCGACGAGAGCGAGTTTTGCCTAACGGGTGTGCGCAAATTGTAATCAGCCTATCGAGTCATGATCTCAATTACGGCGAGATTGATGGAAGCGCGAGTGAGAAGCACTCTCGAGCAGTCGTGATGGGAGTACGTGATCAATTTCAGATTATCGATACGGCTGGTGTCGAGGAACTGGCAGGAATAGTGATCCGCCCGGGAGGGTTTACCGGACTGTTCAATGAGCGCGCGGACTTGCTCTTTCGCCAATCAGCCGCGCTAGAGGACGTTTGGCGTGGCACACAAGTCGCCGCTGATGTGTCAAATTTGCAAACCCCGATTCAGAAACTACGGCATCTGGACGAAGAGTTAAGCCGTCTGGTTCAAGCTAGATCGCACCGGTCTGAGATCGCGAATTATGCCGTGCACCTATTTCGGAATAAGGGCCTGAGCGTTTCCAAATGCGCTCATTCGATCGGCATAAGCGAACGTTGGCTGTCTCAAATATTTCGCGAAGAGGTTGGGATTGCCCCCCGGTTGTGGTGCCGCATTCAACGATTTCAAGATATTACTCGCTCCCTGCGCGACGGAACCAAGGTCCCTTTGGCGGACCTAGCCTCAAGTTGTGGGTACTACGACCAGTCACACTTTGCGAACGATTTTCGAGCCTTTGCGGGTCTCGATGCGACAGCTTATGCGGCGCAGACAGGTCGCTGTCAGAACCATATCTCGGAGAGCTGAGTTCCGATTTGTCCAAGACATCGAAGCGTTTGCCATGCAGAATTGCCGCTAGGGACATTGCGGCGCGCCGCCTGTAGATCCGACTTTGTTCAGTGCTTCACGATTCAAGGCTGAACGAGAATGGCTCTCGCTGTCGCGTGCGATCTGACGGATCGCGGGTAAACCAGATATTGCACCCCGCAGCTCAACCGCGAATCGAGAGGAACGTATGAACCGAGAGATTGCCGCGAACGATGTGACCGCACAATATTCCCCGCTTCTCCAGGCCAGAATCGGCGGTTTCCTTTATCTTCTGATTATCCTTGGGGGCTTGTTTGCCCCATTTGCTGTTGCCCCGTCCGGAATGATGCTTGGAGAGCCATCGCTCCAGACTTTGGCCAAGATTCAGCACTCCATCCTCTCATATGAATTTGGAGGTGTCGCACAGTTAGTCGTATATGCATGCGACGTTAGTCTGGCGCTGGTCTTCTACGAGTTGCTCAAGCCCGTCAGCAAGAAGATAGCCCTACTTGCCGCGTATTTCAGGCTTACCTTTGCAGCCATAGCGAGTGCAAATATAATCAATCACTTTGTAGTGTCGATCATCCTGGGCGGCTCGCACTCTCTTGACGAATTCAGCCCCGGCCAATTGCAAGCTCTCGCGATCACCTTGCTGAAGATGCGCACTCTCGGCTTTGATATCGCGCTGTTCTTTTTCGGCCTCCATTGCGCAATTGTCGGGTACCTACTTTACCGATCTACCTACTTCCCCCGAATTCTGGGGATAGCACTGGCGATCGGTGGGCTGGGTTACGTCGCCAACATTTTCGTCAGGGTCATTCCAATCCTCGCCGAGCTTCATCTGTTTCCCTACATTATGTTTCCTGCGGGAATCGCGGAAATGGCTTTGACCCTTTGGCTGCTGGTCCGAGGACTAAACGTCGTCAGATGGAGTGAGCGGACGAACGCACTGTGATTCCAAATAGGTTAGGAATTCATAGCGACGACCCTCCGGAAGTAATACTCAATTGACGCATTCAGGGCTAGTCACTCATCCACTCGAAACAGGTCGTCAAGTGACTCGACGATTCGCCATCTGCATTCCGAGCACGAAAACTGCGCAGGTGCACCGGTCGTAGTCGAATCTTTCCGCGCGTCACAGAATCTAACAACCCGAGCGGCAAGGGAGATAATGCATGGCAAAGGTTGTTCTGGTAACGGGCGCTAACAAGGGCATTGGGTTTGAGGTTTCGCGGGCGCTTGGCAAAGCCGGCTTTATTGTGTTGTTAGGCGCACGCGACGCCGTCCGTGGCGAAGAGGCAGCGGCAAAGCTGCGAGCCGAAGCGCTGGACGTTCGATTCGTGCATGCCGATCTGGAGCGTGCACACGAAACCGCGACTGCGCTCGCCGAGAAGATTGCGAAGGAGTTTGGCCACCTGGATGTGCTGGTCAACAACGCTGGCGTTGCCGACATGACCGGGGCCGATGCGCCTGCCAGTACGGCCTCGATCGACGCGATCAAGGGCATTTTCAACACGAACTTCTTCGGCACGGTGCAGTTCACGCAGCCGTTGCTGCCACTACTGAAGGCAGCGCCCGCAGCACGCATCGTGAACGTCTCCAGCGGTCTGGGTTCTCTCGAGATCAACACCAACTCAGATTCGCCGTTCTACGGTGTGAAGCCGCTCGGTTATAACGCCTCAAAGGCAGCGCTTAACATGTTCACCGTGAACCTGGCGTGGGAACTACGGGACACGAAGGCGAAGGTCAACTCGGTTTGCCCCGGCTACGTCGCCACGGACCTGAACAACCACAGCGGTCCGGGGACGGCAGCCGACGGTGCCATCGCGATAGTGAACTACGCGCAGATCGGCGAAGAGGGCCCGACCGCGGGTTTCTTCCACAAGGACGGCGCTTACGATTGGTAGTTTGCGATTGTTTCCGAAACAACGAATGGGCATCGTGAGCGGTTGTCATTGAGTGCATCGGCGATTTACCACCAAGCGACATGGACTCGACAAATCATAACTCTCCGAAGTTCACCGAATGTGTCTCGCGGGAGCTTGCCTCTTCCCAGAGAGGTCAACCATGGGATTTTCGACTGGTGTCACTTGGCCGAGGTTTTCCGAACGGGTGCATTGACCCGAACGAGGAAACGATCACCCCATTTCTGCATCGCTTGAATCAGTTCACGAAGCGATTCCCCGGCAGGTGACAGCGAGTACTCCACCTTCGGTGGAACGACTGGATAGACCTCACGGACTATTACCTCATCGCGCTCCAGTTCTCGAAGCTGGGCGGTGAGGATGCGGGGGCTCAGGTTCGGCTTCAGCTTCTGAAGCTGATTGAAGCGCAGCGTCCCATGTTGCATAAGGTGGTGGAGAATGAGCCCCTTCCACTTTCCCCCGACCACTTCTAAACAGGCCTCGACGCCGCAGCCGGTTTCCAGTTCGTATTCTTTGAAACGACGCTTCGTCACCGGCTGCTCCTCACTACACTATCTTTTTTGATAGTACATCACATATTTGTAAGTACCATTATTTCTGCATCTTAGAAGCCTCAGTCTTCATCTCTTTAGGGAGTCAGGATGTACCACCCAGAGGAAGCCAAATGCAGAAGACTGTTTTGCTGATCCATGCTCACCCAGAGCCTACGTCCCTAACACGCACGCTCGTGGAAGCCGCCAAGACAAGCTTGCTTGCGTCTGGACATCGCGTTCTCGAAAGCGATCTATACGCGATGAACTGGAAAGCGGTCTTCGATGCGGCTGACTTTCCTCAGCGAGTGAACGAGGACCGACTGTGCTTCGTCAGCGAATCCGGGAACGCATATGCGAAGCGCGCGCAAACTCAGGACGTGGAGGACGAACAGGCCAAGCTGCGCCAGGCAGACGCTATCGTCTTTCAATTTCCGATATGGTGGTTCAGCTTTCCGGCGATCCTGAAAGGCTGGGTTGACCGCGTCTTTGCGTACGGGTTGGCCTACGGATACAAGGATGCTGGGAATCAACACCGCTATGGAGAAGGCGGCTTTGCGGGCAAACGGGCACTGCTCTCCGTCACAGTTGGTGGTCCTTTTGAGGATTATGGTGCGCGCGGTATCAACGGTTCGCTAGAGCAGATCCTCTTTCCCATCACTCACGGAACCTTGTTCTTCTCCGGCATGGAAGTGCTGCCCACATTTGCCGTCTATGGCACCGGTCGTCTTAGCGAAGCAGAGACCGGGCTCGCTATAGAGGGACTGAACAATCGGCTCGATGGATTGTTCACCGATGCACCGATACCGTTTCGTGCCCAAAACAGCGGGGATTACCAGGATAAACATCAGCTTGCGGCGGAGATAGCTCCCGGACGAACCGGTATTGTTGCCCATCACGCAGAACCTGATCTCTTTGTTTGAGGTTCACACTGCATCTGAATCGGTCATCTTGTTTACTTGAGGCGCAGAGCAGAGCTAACGGGATCACGTGTCGGTCCCACCTCGATAGGTAAGTGAGGCCTTATTGTTTTTACGAAGCACGGGCGATGGTGGAAACTCAAATGGCGAGAGCAGGCCGAGTCACTCAACCACTATTACAAAGCATCGATGAGCGTTTTGGCGATTCATCACTACCTGCTCATCGGTTGCAGAATTTCAGCGATCCGATCCGGGGTATTCGGAATACGCTCTAGCACGGGATGCCTTTGCCCACCGTGATAGTCAAGACGCAGGTCCGAGATTACGCCAGTATTGTCAACCTTGAAGTCGATGGGCGTCGTCGTTGTTTTCGCGGCATCGATTGCCTGCTGCAGAGTTGCGCGCGCGAATGGTTGGCCGTTCACCGCAAGTATTTTCATCCCAGGGCCGAAACCTGCCTGATACGCGATTTCGCCCATCAAGACATCCGAGATCACGCCGTCCGCTCCGATGCTCATGGCAAGGGAATACCGAAAGTCATCGTCAGCGCCTTCTTTGTAGACAAGCTTGTAGCCGGCTCCTGCGATGCCTTGAAGCGGAGCTTTGGACAGGGCATGAAGGCGTTCGCTGAGGAAGCCTGCCCAGTCGTTCGGAACTACCTGATTCAAGCAAGCTACGATGTCGTGGAATGAGTACGGGACGACGTTGGGGCCGGTATCTCCACCGAGACCATAGAAGAGAGCCGCAAAGTCGTTAAGTGACTTCTTCCCGTTCGACTTGTTGCGGAGAGTCACATCGACATCGAGCCATATCAAATTCCCTTCGCTATAGAAATCGAAGCCGCCCAGACGCCAGTTGTCGTAACTGGAATCCTCACTGCTCCAGAGCTGGTAGGCCATCGTGTCAACGTCGTCAAGATCCCTCCACCGCATACCTGGACGACGATCGTAGTAGGCAGCTCTCGATGCCAGAGCATCCAAATATTCTTCCTTGCTCGCGCTGCCTGTTCTTACGGTCATCACGTTGGAAAGATAATCCGTCAGCCCCTCGTATACCCACATTCCGCTCGTAATCACAGGAGTTTGAAAGTTGGGTGTGGCGAGTCCTTCGGGGCGCCGATATTTGCCATTCCAGCTATGGAGAAAATCGTGGATCGTGTAATTCGCGAAAAGCTTCTGTCTTTTCTCGTTACGGAAAAAATTGGCCCGACGACGATTGTCCAGGGATTGCAGGTGATCGATCGCAGCACCCGAGATGTTGTTCGAAAGCGTTATGAGAAAGCGATATTCGTCATAGTGATGGCTACGAAATAGTAGCCCGGTCTGGCGAATCGTCTGGCTCAATTCATCAATTCGCGCTTGAGGGACTTCGAGATCTTCCGGGTGATCCGCTACTATGTCGAGGTAGTGCTTGGGTGAAACTTCGGGGGCAAGTGCGATTTCTCGGAAGTAGCGTCCCGCAATCATCGGGGAATCTACCAGTTGTTCGAGCGATACGGGCTGAAAGTTTACGACCGAACTAGTCGGCTCCATTGCGCTCGCCAGAGTCTTAAGCGAGGTGGCCGTATGCCAACCGTTTGGCAAGACGACTGTCGGCGTGACGGTGAAATTGGTGACTTGCGTATCGCGTCCGCTGTAGGGGTAAAGGACGACAGTGTTCCAGTCCAACACCGCGAGGTTTGCATCTGAAGATGCGAGGGTGCCCCCACCCTTGTCCGATGTAATGAAGTCGAATCTGACTTCGATGGAGCGGACTCCATTCGGTATGGTCACATGGTAGAGATATAGGTCGAGGGGATCACGCTTCCAGGAGAGAGCCTCGCCCGCAGCTCCACTGCCATCAAAGGTTCTAATGAATAGGCCGACCTGCTGCGTGAGGGGAGCGGGCTCATGCTCGTTGCGTATCCATTCTGGAAAAGCGAGAGTCAATGGACCGTTTTGTACGGGAACAATTTCGGTCGCATGAAGCAACTTCCGAGGAGCGTCGCGCAGGTCCACAGAAAGACTTAGCGGCAATTGGGCCCACGACTGGCAGGCGATCACCACGAGCAATGATAGAAACAACGACCTAAGACGCACAAGAAACATGAAACTCCTCACGAGTGAATTGGTCTGCTGACAACATCGGTCAATCTACCTTCTTCCACAAGGTGTCACTGTCTTCATACCGCACGACAAAGCCGTTCACTTTACCTGCCGCGTCTCGCAGAAAGACCTTGCGCACGCGAGGAATACCCGGCGAAAACAGTATGTCGCGTGTCTCAGCCCTCAGTTCAGTTTCTGGGCCATCTGGACGCTTTGCGAGAATATGATCACCGTCTCGGCGAATCGTGTAGGTGACTGAATCTGAATGATAGGTGCCCGCAAGCTCGTCAATTTGGGCTTGTGAGAGCTGGATAGATGGCGGGTCGGAAGGTACATTTGTGATGTGGAGTACGCGTAGCTTCCAGGCGCCGTTCAAACGCTGCCATGTCTCTGTGAAGATGTACCGGACCTTGCTCTCGTCTGTATCTTCGTGGAGAACGACAGCCGTATCACCCGCGCGAGTCAGCGTGTAAGTCTGTATTTGTAGTGGCTTAGAGGTCATTGGCACTAACTGCCGAAGAAAGACGTCTAGGTATGTAACGCCACCTTCCTCGTCGAGATAAAAGAAATCAGGTGCCGCAAATGTCTGCCACGCTGCGCGATTCGCCGTATGAACTGCCTTGAGCAAAATCTCATCACTCTTACGCAGTTGTGTTGCCAGATGTTGGTCAGGTCCGATCGTCTGTGAGGCATGTGAGCTTGAGGGTACAAATGAAACAGTCGCGGACACAATGGCAAGCAGGGACGAGCGAAGCGAGGACATATTAAATACCTTTACACCAAATGAAACGCCCGAGCCGTTACACATGCTCACCACAGCTAAGAGCCAAGCGCTGTCTTGTAGGCTCCTTCGAGTCCATCGGTCATGCGTAACATCATCCTCAGGTGCGCGAGCAATGCCTGAGCCTGTATCTCGGCGGTTCGGGCTTCTGCTGGAGACATCGCCTGAATTCCCTCCCCATGCCCGACATAGGAAGAAAGCGACATCATCGACTCCATCGTGGACGTTTGGAGTTGCGCCAATCGTGCCTGCTCGAAATAGGCTGCAGCGAATCGCTCGACCGTGGCGTAGTCAACTGTTCCAATCGCCCCAGTCACTGAGGCTGTCTGCCAGTTGGCGTTCGTGAGAGATAGCACGGCTAAGCCGATCTTGACCTTCGAGCCGTCCACTGCGTGTCCGGCTTGTCTTTGTTCGAGAAGCACGACCGTGCCGGAGATGTTTTCTATCTCCGTCGGAATGGCGGCTCTCATTTCCTCCACTCCTTCATTGTTTTCTCGAAGCTCTTGTCGTATGCCCTCTTCGGCTGCGACGCGCATGTGTCTTTGGCGCGTCACCATCGCACCGCCGATGAGTCCTGCGATCAGAAGCGCCACAATCGCCACTAGGAATATTGGCGGCTTCAAGTTGTGCATTGTCGTCCCTTTCATGTCGTTTGACGTGCTGTTCAGCCGGAAATGATCGGAAGCTGGCAAGAGGAGGGTTTTAGCAGGACTGATGGTGCCGCTAGTGGTGTGCTTGGAAAAAGCAAAAGGTGCCGAGTGTGTTCTTCATATCGACCACCTATTTGCGCGCAAGCGGCGTCTCAACCCATACGAGGCAACGACGAACGCCAGGACCAGAATTGGATCAAATTTCTCAAAGATACTTCCACCACCATTTAGCTGTGAGTAGAACGCCAGCAAGAGATTGATCACGAGACCGGCATAAACCCACTCAGTCAATCGAGGTACATTGGGAATTAGAACGCCCACGCCACCAAGGATATGGGTAACGCCCAGCAGAGGGATGATATAGAGCGGATATCCGAGCTGCTGATGGGCATCCCTCCATTCGCCAGGATCGTGAATTAGATATAACCTTCCGAAATACAACCAGCTGAAGGCGACAAGGCCGGTTGTTACCATCGCGGCTATTCGAATTGCTCGACCTGCCTGCACAGATTTATCTTTTGTTTGTTCGGCTCTCATAGTGAAAGGATCCTCGTCTTCTGGTGGGATGTGTTGGCCTTTCGACAGCGCGGAACCGGACCATCAGGCTTCCGGTTCCGCCCGTTGACGTGGGTGCCGCAGTTTTCCAAGAAACCGGGCTGATTTAGTTTGCTCGGGCTTACGCCTTGGCGGCGTTCTGTGCAGTTGTGAACACATCGCGTGCGGACGTCTTACCTGCTACGTGCTCGCTACCCGTGACTCCAAGGTCCATCGATCCCGCGTTAACGCCCTCGTACAGTTCTTCGGCAGCCCCTGTGTGGCCCTTCGGAACGCCAAACTGCTGGAACGCATCCGCCCAGGCGGCACGTGGGAGCGCGAAGGCTTTTACGTCAAGTTTCAGGACTTCACCCAACTGTGCGGCCACCTCATCCGCACTTACCATCGAACCGAGTTCGATGACGCGCTGCCCTGACCACGCCGGCCCCGTGAGAAGCGTTGCCACCTCTGCGCCGATGTCGTCTGACGCAACCATGGTCGATTTCCGGTCAGTCGGATTGTAGAAGACCGGTAGTGTTCCGCCCTGGGCGGCCTGCAAGCCGAAAAGAAAGTTTTCGAAGAAGCCGCCTGCGCGCACGAATGCGACCGGAGAGGTCAGGTTGCGAAAACTCTGCTCCAAAAGTGCTAAGCCCGTGATCATCCCCAACCCGCTTTTTCTATCTGCGCCCATCGACGAGAGTGCTACCACCCGCGGGGGTACTGCGTTCGTCAGCGCCTCGACGTAGTTCGCTATCACGCCCTTTGCTTCTTTGAAATCAGGCGAGGGTGCCCATACAGCCGGCAGCATCACAAACGCGCCCGCAACACCTTTGAGCGCCGTCGCTATGGCTGTCCCATCGTTCCAGTCTCCCTCTACCAACTCCACGCCTTGGTCTGCCCACCTAGCCGCCTTTGCACGATCGCGCACAAGTGCTCGTACCTGTTTTCCTTGCTCCAGCAGATGACGCGCGGTGGCGCCGCCCACTTTTCCTGTAATGCCCATGACTAAATACATGATTATGTTCTCCTTGTTTGTTGTTGAAGCGATATGGGGCCGTATCTTGCAGCCCCGTTTTTGCGTCGCGGGGCATCTCTTAGGTTCAAACGTGAACTCAAGAGACATCCCGTGCTACGCGTGGTCTGCGACGAGAAATGTCTGGTTCTTTTCCATGGACATGGTCAACTTCTCGAAGTCGGCCTGGGTGAGTTGAGCAGGCAAGAAGTCTGCCCTGCCATCCGGATGTACCGCATCCTTCATCATTCGTTCATGGTGATACGTTGAGACACTCAGCACGCGACACGGACGCTCACTCTTATTGAAGAATGAGTGAGGCGCATTGGGTTGCACCATCAGACTCTCTCCGGCTTCACACGTATTCCACTCAGTGATACCTTGGTTGTTCCAATACGCGATCGACAGATCGCCTTCGAGCACGTAGAAAAACTCTGCAAATGGGTGCCTATGAAGTGGAATACCCATGCCCGGCACAACCGTCATCTCAAAAATGGAAAAGGTGTAGCCCGTGTTTTCTCCCAGTGCCCTCCACAGCAACTGCATTGGCCCGATGTCCAGCGTCGGACCGCCTGTTTTGTTGTTCTTAATAACGTTGTGATGAATGACTTCTTCAAGCGGTGTGGGGAAGTGTGGCATAAGGCAATCCTTTCGTAAACGAAGTTGGCGATCTGGGCTAGATACAGACCTGGTGAGTTGCGCAGCTGGGCACCCCGCTAGTCCCGTGAGTTTCCACAGTGATCTGGCGCATCCTTACAGGGACGATCGCATCGCCTCGATGAGAGAGGTAGTTGATCCTCGCCGAAGTCTTGCTATGTGGTCGTGACCGTCACGGCCCGTCGCACATATTGGTGACTCTCCAGTTGCTGCACCATAAAGGCTGCCAGATCGGCCCGCCCGATTTTGTGAGCCTTCTCGCCGCCCTCCGTGCTCAGCACCCTGGCAATGCCGGTCTTCACATGGTCGGTCAACATCGGCGGCCGCACGAGCGTCCAGTCCAGGTTGCTGCCTTCGATCTTGGCCTCCATGCCCGCCTTGTCTACCAGCAGACCCTTCAAAAACGTCCGCATCAGTACGTGCTCGTTGAAGAAGCCGGCGTTCTTGACGCTCTCTCCCGCACCCACCACTGAAATCTTCAGTAGCCGACGCACGCCATTGCGCCGCATCGCGTCCACAATATTGTGTGCGGCTTTCGTTTCCATCGTCGTCACTTTCCAAGGCGTCTTGCCGCCCAACGCGTCGATGACCGCATCCTGTCCGGCAACTGCAACGTCGACAGCAGCCGCGTCCAGCACGTCTCCCGCAACAACTCTGACGTTCTCCTTCTTGTACTGCGAAGTACCTCGCACGAAAGCCGTCACCTTATGCCCGGCCGCAAGCGCCTCATTTACCAGCGCCTCGCCGCTCTTGCCCGCTGCTCCAATCACTAGAACTTTCATCGCATTCTCCTTTTGCCGCGTATATGGCCGCCAATCCAAAGACGCGACCTAAGGATTAGAAGCGGATGATAACCGTTGGTTGCAAATTAATCACTGGTGGAAAAGCGCTGTAATTCACCCCCGCACACTCGTACACAGAACAACCGGAGATCATCCAGGAAACTCTCCGGGCCGCTTTTGTGGCGGAATTCTCACGCTTGTGCTTCAGTCTCTTGACCATCCGCCGAAAGCCAGTGTCACTTCCGAGTGTTCTGTCGGAACGACGACAGGATCGATCCAAGATGGCGGGCACTTGGGGGGGATGAGCTTCGAAAAGCTCGCTTCAATTCATCAGCAGACCAACATTCTTAGTCAAGACTCCGCTGGAATGGGAACTCACTTCAGATCAGTACCGGATTGCGACGGGAAGTGTGGTCGTTACGTTATGAACCGGAAAGACCGACGGATCGAACGGGGGAGGTCCCAGCTTTCCACGCGTACCATTCGATATGCCGTAGCCTTCCAACGGTATCCCAGGAAATCGTGTGTCGAACTTTCCGTTCTCGTTCTCATCGTGCCAAGTGCTCACCGCATATGTGCCGAACGGGATTGCGGTGAACACCGCACTTGCGGAGCAGTTGACGATGGGCACCTCTATGGCTCGCAAATGCTTTTCTGTCGTCCGTGGGGAATCCATCTTTCTTGTTCCAGAGCCTAATACAAACCTGTCCGTTAGCGTTTTTCAACCCAGTGACTTGAATGGTCAGTGTTGAGGTCTGTTGGGCGTGGAGTTGTTGCGGGGTCAAGCTGGCGGAAACCAACAGTGCAAGAGGAAGAATTGAAATTACGTGAGTTCGGTTGAGTCGCATCGATTATTCCCCCTTGTTGTTCGCTCTGCGATTTGGTTTGGCATTCATCGGCTCGTCCCTCCGTGTGAGTCCTTGACCAGAGTGTCTCGGGCGGTTTTGAACCGAAGCTGTCTCAGCTTCTTGCCACGTTATCCATCGGTTATATGAGAACCAGTGGTTAGAAGTCAACGATTGGACGAAAATTTCGCTCAAATGGAGTTAGGCTATTCAAATGACAACCACATCACCAAGTCGCAGGCTAGAGCGTAAGGAAAGACTTCGAGGCGAAATCCTTGCGGCTGCAGGCAGGATGTTTGCCGATCGCGGCTACGAGGCCGTGACGCTTCGGGAGATCGCTAAAGAGATCGGCTATACGCATGCCGTGATTTATCAGCATTTCCCCGACAAATGGCACATTCTTGCTGAGTTGAGCCGCGAGACGATCGAGCTGATGATTCAGAACTTCGACGCGACTGCCGCTAAACATCCCGCACCGAAGGAACGCCTTTTTGCAACGTCACGCGGCTTGATTCAATTCTGCATTGACCATCCACAGGAGTTCCGCAACGTCTGGTTCGGGCCTGAGAACAGAAACGGCGTCCGTGCTGGACAATATATCGACAACCTCGGTGCGCCGTTGTTCGCGCGCTTTGTGCAGCTCTTTTTCGATGTTGCCAAGAGTGAAAAATTGCCAAATAGGGATGACATCGTGATAGCCCACACTTGGTGGTTTACGATCTTTGGCCTCGCCACACTCTTTGTTATCCAGGGAGTTGTGCCTGGATTGTCTGACCAGACTCTCGTGACCGAGCAAACAATCGCAACGCTTTGGGCGGGCCTCCAGACTGTTCCGCGATTGCCGAAAAGTGCAATCTCTAAACGATCCAGCCGCTCCGGTGCAACAAAGCAATAACAGCTTCTGTCCACATAGGAGTCGTTGGAGGTATGCCCGCGGCCTATCAAGACGCATTCCCTTTACCAAAGCCGTACTCCTTCCTGGTCGCAAGAGAAAGCAGTAGGGGCCACTACACCAAACGTCAAAAATCGTACGCTAGTGCGCCGGGAGATCGGCAAGGAGTAGCAGGTGAGAGTCCTGTGCAGTGAAGGAATAGCAAACCACACTGGCCCCGAGTCATGCGTTGTGCATCGCGAGGTGCAGGGCGAAGCGTTGACAGGGGAGTCTGTAGGCCAGCCATTGAGCCGCGAAAGCTTTAAATTAGTTCAGGGTGCCGACGCCGTTAGCGTGGTGGAAGGCAATACGGACGGGCACGTTATTGCGAGTGCCTGGACGGCCCTGCGTGGTCTTAGACCCTGGCATGCAGAGACGCTCTTTGCTCGGGAACCGGGAGATCTCCAGCCCGACCGCTCCGGTTGTCTCGGAGTGGTCCGCATCGGGAAGACGAGGAGTCGAAGCCGATGACGCACGGGCCGGAGAAGTCAGACCTTTCCATAGTAGCGACGAAGCTGGCGAACAAGGCCGGACAACCGGTGGCGGAGTCAGTGGAGCGAAGGGAAAGGGCCGAGGGAAACACGGGAGAGCAACACATGCGCCGGACTCAGAGCCGGGAAAGTGTGTCCCAGGGGCTTGACCGTGTACGGAAAGCAGCGCAGCAAAAGAAGAAGGAACGGTTCACCGCTTTGCTCCACTATGTGACGATCGATCGACTGACGGATGCCTTTTCCAGCCTCAAGAGGGAAGCGGCTCCGGGAGTGGATGGAGTGACATGGCAGAGCTACAAGCAGAACCTGGAAGCGAACCTGACGGGATTACACGAGCGAGTGCATCAAGGCAAGTATCGGGCGCTCCCCTCACGGCGGCGATATATTCCGAAACCCGATGGGCGGCAACGCCCACTGGGGATCGCCGCACTGGAGGACAAGATCGTTCAACGCGCTGTGGTGCAAGTGCTCAACGCAATCTGCGAGGAAGACTTCCTGGGATTTTCGTACGGGTTCCGGCCCGGACGCGGACAGCACGATGCGCTGGATGCGTTGGCAGTCGGGATAACCTCGACGAAGGTGAACTGGATCGTGGACGCCGATATCGCTGGCTTCTTCGATGCGGTCAGCCACGAGTGGTTGATTCGTTTTGTGGAACACCGGGTTGGCGACAGCCGCATTCTCCGTCTGATTCGCAAGTGGCTGAAGGCGGGCGTCATGGAAGATGGAACCCTTGTGCCAACAGAGGCAGGCACTCCGCAAGGAGCTGTCATCTCGCCTCTGCTGGCCAACATCTATCTTCACTATGCGTTCGACCTCTGGGCCGATCACTGGCGTAAACACCATGCCAAGGGTCAGGTCATCGTTGTGCGGTACGCCGATGACATCGTCATGGGCTTCCAGCACGAACGGGACGCGAAGCGGTTCATGGAAGACATGCGGCAGCGGTTGGAGAAGTTTGCGCTCTCGTTGCATCCGGAGAAGACCCGGCTGATCGAATTCGGTCGCTTCGCGGCCAAAGATCGAGAAAGCTGTGGGCTTGGAAAGCCGGAGACGTTCGACTTCCTTGGATTTACTCACATCTGTAGCCGATCCCGCAGGGGCGCTTTCCAGCTTAAACGGCAGACGCGCCGGGATAGGATGCGCACAAGGTTGAGAGCGATCAAAGAGGAGTTGAGGCGACGCATGCACGAACCCATCCCGATTCAGGGAAAATGGCTTGGACAGGTCGTCCGTGGATACTTCGCGTATCACGCGGTGCCGACCAACAGCAGATGCCTCGGGGCCTTCCGGCACTATGTGGTTGATCTATGGCGACGCTCGCTTACACAGCGGGGCCAGCGGGATCGCACCACCTGGAACCGGATGGCTAAACTCGCGGCAGAGTTCTTGCCTCCACCACACATCCTTCATCCCTGGCCCAGCGTACGCTTCGCCGTCAAACACCCAAGGTGGGAGCCCGGTGCGTGAATCACGCCCGCCGGGATCTGTGCGGGGGGTGCGCAGAAATGCGCATCCCTACCGCGATAGAAATTTGGATCACTAGTTTGAGGTATAGTCGCCGGTCAGAGCTCCCCTTTTATTCGTCCACTCGACGTCGAATGCTTAGTGCCAGAGTCTCCCTATTAGTGCTGTATACGGGGCAAAGCGGCGGAGTGCTTGTTCGCAGCGCGGGAACCTGCGATGAGGATATCCACGAGACGTCGGGCACTGGGCTCCCAACCGGGGAGAGCAGTGGTGTGGAAGATGCCGATGAGGGCCCGAACGAAGTCATCGGGGTCTGAGTCCGAGCGGAGATCGCCGCTGGCTATGGCGCGTCTCACGGAGGATACGAAGGCGGTATGGATGAGCGAACGGGAGCCTTCGAGGAGGCGCGTGGCACCGCCGGCGACGGTATTCATGGCTGGGATGATAAGGCTCTTTGCGGCGACATGGTCGATGAAGAGAAGCATCCAGGCGCGGAGCGCTTCAAGCGGCGGCATAGAGGCGGCGAAGCGCTGTTCAGCTGACACAAGTTTTTCGACCTCACTGCGATAGACCTCTCCGATGAGATCATCGCGCGTTGGAAAGTGGCGATACAGGGTGGCGTTGCCGATGCCGGACTCGCGCGCGATTTCATCCAGGCTCGCGGTGGCGCCGTCGCGCGTGAAAACCTTCTTGGCTACCTCAAGAATGCGCTCGCGGTTGCGCTCCGCGTCGGCGCGGGGTTTGCGGGCAGGCGGAGATGGCGAGATCTTCTTTTTCAACATGCAAGAACGGACGAACAATTTAATGAAACCGGGGACAGTCCCCGGTTATCCTAAATATCCGGGGACTAACCCCGTTTTATAAGGCAGAGGTCAACATGTCAACTTTTGACGCGACCTCCGTAGGCTGGCCACCAACAACAGGAGAGACGACGATGCGTGTATTCGTAACGGGATCAACGGGATTCATTGGGACGGAACTGGTAAAGGAGCTTATTGCGGCGGGGCACGAAGTGCGTGGGCTTACCCGCAGCGACGCCGGCGAGGAGCAGTTGAAGGCCGTCGGCGCGGAGGTGCTTCGCGGAAATTTTACCGATCTCGACTGCCTACGCGCTGGCGCGACCGGAATGGACGCTGTGGTGAATCTGGCGTTCAACCACGACGACATGTCGAAGTTTGCGCAGAGTGCGCAGGACGAGATCAAGGCGATTGAAGCGATGGGATCGGTGCTCGAACCGGGCAAGCTGCTGGTGGTCACCTCTGGCATCGGAATCACTGCCGGCGCGCCGGGCCAGCCGCGCAAAGAGACTGATCCTCCAGCAGAATCGGCTGCAATGCCGCGTAGGCCGGAACAGGCTGCGCAGGCTGTTGCGGCAAAGGGTGTTCATGTGGCGATTGTGCGTCTGCCGCAGGTGCACGACACGCGCAAGCAGGGACTGGTGACGAGGGTGATTCAGATCGCACGCGAGAAGGGTGCCTCGGCCTACGTAGGCGACGGCGCAAACCGTTGGGCGGCAGCTCCGCTGCACGCTGTTGCACACCTGTACTATCTGGCAGTCGAGAACACGGGATCGGGCGTGACGACATATCACGCGGTACAGGAAGAAGGCGTGTCCCTGCGCGATATTGCCGAGACGATAGCGAGGGGCCTCAACGTGCCGGCCATTGCTATCCCCGCAGAAGAGGCGGGCGAACACTTTGGGCCGTTCTTTGGTCACGCAGCGACGATGGACATGCCGGCGTCTAGCGAGTGGACGCGCAATACGCTGGGCTGGGAGCCGACCGGGCCAGGGATGATCGAGGATTTAGCAAACGTGAAGTACTGACGATCTGCTGAACAATCGTAAGAGGCGCGGACGCGGGGCTCCGGGTGGCCCCGCGCCTCGTCATATCTGCCGCGGATCGATGTGAGTTGCACAAGCTTTGTTTCTTGCAGGTCGTCTGAGGTTTCCCGCCCCGGATTATGCGGGGAGCGTAAAGTCGAGGCTGCTCAGTGCCGCTTCGGCTGCCTGCTGGTCCTGCTCGGCGGTGCCACCGGAGACGCCGATCGCACCGATGACCCTACCGCTTTCGATCACGGGATAACCACCGCCAACCGCTACAAGACGCGGTCGATGTGCAAGCTGGGAAACAAGTGGGTTCGTCAGAATTGACGCCCATGTGTGGGTGGACAACCCAAAGGCTGCGGCAGTCCAGGCCTTGTCGATTGCAACGTCCGCTGCCAGGAACGGGCAGGCGTCGGTGCGCTCAAAGGCTTTGAGATTTCCAGCCGTATCCGTAACCGCAATCGCCACTTCAAATCCGATCTGCTGAGAGGCTGCGCGAGCTATCTTGATCAACTCGTTCGCTGCTTCGACCGTGATGGTGTGGGATTGGGTCGATCTCGTTACAATTTCAGTGCTCATAGTTTTCTCTTTCTTCACCAGATAATTTCCAGGGTGCTTAGCACAGACAAGACGAGCTTCCCAACGTGCTCCGCCGATTCGAGGTCCTGCAATGGAGCCGGTCCTCTTTGAAGTCGTAGACCTTCTCAATGACCGGGCTCCCCAGTTGACATGTCGTGGGAAAACACAATCGGAATTATCAGGGTTGAGCGTTTAGCTGTTGAAGCCCACCGTAGTGATTCAGAGAGGTGATAAGCCTGGAGTGGACGAAGCTGGATGTTGATACCCACTTATGATTACTCAGGTGAACCCCTTTGGCTGCGCCTATCGCATTCTCTCCGACTGATCACAATCAATCACAGACGAGGATTTGATGAATAAGTGATATCGGCGATCCTCCATCCACCGTCCGATTTCACGAGTACCCAAGTCTCACTTCCGCGATTCGTTTCCTTTCCATCAACCAGGAAGATGAAGTCGAAGTATACGGAGGCAACGGTTCCGTCAGTGTGAATCGTCATGTTTGTGTGGGTCGGATCGAAGCTTGCCTTCGAGGAGGATACCAACTTAGCAAAGTCTGTATAACTGCCAACGCGAACCCTTGTCGCATTCGGCGATTTGGCTTTGACACGCGCGTAGGCTTCGTCAGAAAGCACGTTGATCCAGGTGCTCCCCTGAGGAAGAAACAGGCTGGCGAGTCGCGCTCCATCGTGAGCGAGAACTGCTGCGTGATAAGCATCAAGTACGTGCTGCACATCCATGGTGTCCGATACGATGTTGCTTGTGGCAGCCGGAACTATCTGCGGGGACTGTGGGCTCTGGCCGCGAACAACAAAGGCTGAACTTAGCAGTACAAGGAATAGCTTGCCGATTCGTCGTTTCATTATCTCTCCTTCAACTAACCCTCATTGCGGGCGTCGCTACCCGCGTTATCACAACCAGGCCGCGAGGCGATTCAAGACTAAAGTGAACAGGAACAGAATTTAGGATTGTAGAACCGTGTGCAGCGTGCCACTCGCGAACATCCTGCGATGCGCCACGATCACTAGAACCTCCCTTGCATCCTCCTTTTGCCTCGCATTTTCGCCCATTGAGATGTGCGATATATCGATTAGAAGCTTATGCAAACCGTTGGTCGCAAATTATTCTATGGTTTATGATTGTGAACATATCGACCGCTTTGCCATTAGAGGGTGGCGCTTTGGACCGTATATGGCATATAAGATGTTGCCGATTTGATCCGCCCTTTGACGATGAACTCTGAAACAAGCGAATGCCCGATCATTCTTCAACTGGGCAAATGGAAGCTCCAGGACTTCTGAGCTCGCTTATACATACTCCTCTACCGGCTCGACGTTCGCAAAGAAAATCACCTCCGAATAGACGCCAAGATCTTCACAGTGCAACCGCTGCATATTTTGCGACCAATGGTTTGCATGAGCGTCTAATCGTCAGATTGCTCATTTGGATTGGCGGCCAAAGACGCGGCAACAGAAGCAAGGGAGAGTGCGATGAAAGTTCTGGTGACACGCCGCATGATACGGAGACTCCACGTGCGCGTCTGTGTTTGTCACCGCCGCCCTCTCGAAGAGACGATTTCAAAACAACGCTTAGCTCGGCATGACTCCGTTCCTTTGCCCAAGCACCGCATCATCGAGTCCAGGCGTGCCGACCAGTTTGTGCTTTGTGCCTATGTGTTGTTGTTCTTGTTAGCCTATGCCGTTCGCACAGCACACGCGGAAGACGTGAAAGACGCCGCCTCGCAAAACGGGGCGAGTCAATCTGCGCCAATTTCTCCCGAGGTCAGCAAGTACGTCGATATCGATGCATACAAAGGCTCCGTTCGCCTCATTCATGCAAGAGTTATTGACGGCACAGGGGCAGCACTTCGAGAGAATCAGACGATTGAAATCACAGATGGAAAGATCACAGCAGTGGGTCCAACCGCAAGTACCGACGTAGCGGATGGCAAGACCGTCTTTGACATGACAGGCCGCACTCTGATTCCCGGAATTGTAGGGATGCACGATCATCTCTTCTATGTAGCTCGGGCGGATGACAATGCCGAGCACCAGACGAACTTTCCCACTCTGTTGCCACAGATGACCTACACATCTCCACGTCTCTATCTGGCAAACGGCGTCACCACTCTCCGAACTACCGGCTCGGTTGAACCCTACGCTGAACTGAATCTCAAACGCGAGATCGAGGCAAACCACACGCCCGGTCCGCATATGGATGTCACTGGACCCTATCTTCAGGGAGCTCCCAATGTCTTCCTGCAGGTGCACACGCTGACCGGTCCAGAGGATGCTCGGGCGACGGTCGATTTCTGGGCGGCGCAAGGCGCGACGAGCTTCAAGGCCTACGACCATATCACGCGTGCCGAGTTGAAGGCGGCCATCGAAGCGGCCCATGCGAAAGGGCTCAAGATCACAGGACATCTTTGCTCGGTTACCTATCCAGAAGCCGCAGAGTTAGGCATTGACAATCTCGAGCACGGCTTCTTCGTCAATACCCAACTCGATCCCGGTAAAGAGCCAGACGTATGCCCCGCCACGTCTGGTGGCCCCACGCTGAAGGCGATGGACCCGGATGGGTCGGCGGCGAAAGCACTGATCGCCTTGTTGGTATCCAAGCACGTCGCCGTCACGAGTACGCTTCCTGTATTTGAAGAAGATGGAGACATGAATCCGCCTTTGCAGCAACGTGCTCTCGACGCGATGACACCTCAAGCAAGGGAAACCTACCTCTATGAAAGAAATGCCGATAGGACCAAGAGTCGGCATGGCTATCAGCGTTATCACGAAGTCGGCTTCAAGCGTGGACAGCAGTTGGAGCGTAGTTTCGTGGCAGCTGGCGGCCTGTTGCTCGCAGGTCCGGACCCCACCGGCGACGGACACATTCTGCCAGGGTTCGGGGATCAGCGCGAGATAGAACTCCTTGTGGACAGCGGATTCACACCTGTTGAAGCGATTAAGGTTGCCACACTCAACGGCGCCATTTATCTCGGCAAGGCGGACCATATCGGTTCCATCGCCGTTGGCAAGAACGCTGACCTCGTTGTGGTCAAGGGGGATCCAAGCAGCCATATCAACGAGATCGAGAATGTCGAGTTAGTCTTCCGCGATGGTCTTGGGTTCAATTCCGCAAAACTCTTGGAATCTGTAAGAGGACGTTTCGGGCTTTACTGAGTCGAACCGCAGGTATGTAAACCACTCTTGCTTACGGGGCTAAGCGTCTCGAGGTAAATTATGTGTCTCTTGTTGGCCATGTGCTCTATCCGATGGCCGTGTCACCATTCGTCGAGCGAACAAACCGGGACAACTAAAAGGCGGCGCACAGCACTTTGCTGCTCGCTGTATGCCAGAGCTCGGCGATTATCCGCCACTGCAGACCCCGTTTCAATGGGTCCACGAGTGGGCTCTTGAACGATAGTTAACCGAGTCGGAGAAACAATGCATAACCTCACAAGAAGAACGTTCACCAAGAGTGCCGTCGCCGCATCCGCTGCCTTTGCGCTTAATGGCTTTTCGCAGACCGTTCCCTCCCAGCGAAGAGTTGGCATCGCTCCCGTTGGCCTGGGAAGCTGCGCTGAGGTCTTCATGCGTTCAGTAGGCAAGTCTGACAATGCGAAGCTGACAGGTTTGGTCACCGGCCATCCAGTAGAAAAGGGTAAGAAGTTCGCAGCAATGTACGGTGTCGCTGACAGCTCCATCTACACCTACGAGACCTTCGACAATATTCGCAACAACCATGATATTGACGCTGTTTACGTGGCTTTACCGAATAGCATGCATTGCGAATACACCATCAGGGCAGCTGAAGCGGGCAAGCATGTTTTCTGTGAAAAGCCGATGGCTATCTCCTCCAATGAATGCAAACGTATGATTGATGCGTGTCGCCACGCTGGTGTTAAGTTAATGATCGGCTACCGTCTACATCATGAGCCCGTATTTCTGAAGTTGCATGAGATGGTGCGGTCTGGGGCCTTTGGAGACATTCTGCAGTTCCAAGCCGGCTTTTACGGGATGAAAAATAAACAGGAATGGCGGCTCAATCGTGCCCTCGCCGGTGGCGGATCCATGTTTGACCTTGGGGTTTATGCACTCAACACGATTCGTTGGTTCACCGGCGAAGAGCCGGTGGACTTCAGGACTCTGGTGGCGACGCGAGATAAGACTGGGAAGTTTAACTCGGTAGAGGAGACCGTCAATTGTCTTTTGAAGTTTCCATCCGGCATCCTTGCAGAATGCGGAAGTTCTTATGGACAGAGTGGTACAAACTATTTCCAGATCAACGGAACTACAGGACACGTTCGGGTAGAGCCCGCATTCACTTACGGGGACTCAATCCTCAAATACGAGGGGAAGACCGAGTCGGGCGATCTCGCTGGCAGCGGTGCTGTATACGATCCCGACCAGTTCGTCACTGAGGTCACACACTTTGCAAATTGCATTCTACAAAACACCGAGCCAGCGACCCCGGGCGAAGAAGGCATGAAGGATTTACTGTCCGTTGAGGAGATCTATAAAGCAGCCGGCAGTTCAATGGGTAACTGTCAGGTACAAGGTGCGTAGACTCCCTGGTTCTCAATGCTCGGATCATGGATGGATCAAGAGCGAACAAGCGCCAGGTGAAAGGTCGGGTAATCGCAGACCGCCTCTTGAGACCCGACTGAGGGATTGAAAGCTCACGTCCAGCCAACCTGCCTTTCCCATAACGATAACGAACGGTGGCTCGGCCATCAGAAAGTAGAGGTGCAACATGGGATATTTCTTGGCAACGATGCTCCTTCTTGCTTCTTTAGTCCCTGCGACGACGCCGGCAGAAAATCCGTGGAACGGTGCCTGGGTTCTCGATGCCAGCAGAAGCACTCCCGGAATCACGGATCAGGCTGCGGAGGGCTATCGCTTTACTCTGCAACCCGATGGACAAATCAAGTGGGAGATTCCATCTCTTGGCGAAGTGGTGACAGGCAAGACAGATGGCGTGCCGATGGAGATCCATAGGACCAAGCCGTCGCCTGGTCTAACGCTAAGTGTTACGGCGGAGGGTCCGGAGGTGCTCATCTACAGGGTCGCCCGCAGTGGCAAGCCCGTGGGGGAAGGTCGAATGACCTTGGTAGAGAACGGCAAGGCTTGGGTCGATATCTCATGGCCCGCAGGTCAGCCGCAATACGCGGGCGAAGTTGTGTACGTGAAGCAGTGAGGCTGGCCCGCTCCGAATATGTCTCCGAAGACTAGAGGGTTTGGCCCAATCGTTGCTCCAGAAGCGCTCGGTACGTTCTCGTCGCTACATCACGTTGGCGCGTCCATCACTTCACACGTTTCAACGTGATGAGGTGTGATCACCGCCTCTAAGCGGAACAAGGGCATTGGGCCGCCACGGAATCAGTACTTCAAGCCCCAACTCGCAAGAGGGCGAAGAGTGACTGCCAGAATCAACACCTGTGGCAGGTTGAGCATAATTATCGGCTGATCACATCCGGGTATGCCTTAGAACTAACCCTCGCTCAGCGCTCGGATTTCCAGATGCCTCAAAGCCAGTTCAGCGGTGCGCTTGAGCTGGGCTCTCGTGGAGCCGTTCGCGGCTTGAACTGCGAGACCACTGAGTAGTGATGAAAGATAGCGGGTGTAGTCGTCGACGTTCTCTTCTTTGGAGAACTCTCCGGCCCTTCTGGCCTTGAGAAGACGGCGCTTAAGGACGGCTTCATTCCGAAGCCGTATATCGAGCATCAGAGCCTTCGCAGGTTCAGTGTCTACGCCGCAGGACAATGAGCCAGTCAATGTGAAGCAGCTAGCCGGGTATTCCTTGCCACCCAGAAAATCCACCGTGTTGTAAAACACAGCCTGTATGAATGTTTCAAACGTCGGCTCTGCAAGCGCCCGCACCATGTACTGCCCCGGTACTTCGATGTAGCGTTTCGCCGCAAGCGCGAACAGTGCCTGCTTATCGCCGAACGCTGCATAGATACTGGACGGGTGAATGCCCATCGCGTGCGAGAGATCCGCCATGGATGTGCCTTCGTAACCCCGTTCCCAGAACAGACGCATCGCGACATCGAGGGCGGCTTCTTTATCGAAGGCAGCAGGTCTTCCGAGCTTGTTCGAGGTCCTCATGTCGTTTTAGACGCAGGATTTCTGAGTCCGATGCAGAGTCGCCCACATCTGTAACGATTGTACGACAATATTCTGTAACGATTGATCGAGAATGTTTCGCAATTCACACTTGCCGCAGTGAGTGCGGCAGTAACAAAGAGATCGGAGACGATATGGGTTCACTTGAGGGAAAGATCGCAATTGTGACGGGCGGAAACAGCGGAATCGGTCTAGCGACAGCAAAGCGGTTCGTGGAGGAAGGCGCGTATGTCTTCATCACGGCCCGGCGTCAGAGCGAACTGGATAAAGCAGTCGCGGAGATCGGTCGAAATGTCACCGCAATCGCTGGAGATCTTGCGAAGCTCCAGGACATAGGCAAAATCGCTGATACCGTGAAAGCCGAAAAGGGCGTGGTTGACATCATCGTCTCCAATGCCGGGTTCACCGAACGATCTGCGATCGAGGACATCACACCCGAGCACTTCGATAAGAGCTTCAACCTGATGGCACGCGCGCCGGTGTTCCTGGCGCAGAAACTATTGCCGTTAATGACTCGAAAAGGTTCCATCATCCTGGTCAGCTCCGCGATGCACCAGATGGGCTTCGCTGGTCACACCGCTTATGCCGCGGTTAAGGCAGCGAACCGATCGTATGCCCGTACCTGGGCTGCGGAGTTCAAGGAGCGCGGCATTCGCGCCAACACGCTTAGCCCTGGGCTAACCGACACTCCCATTCCTGGATAGCCAGGCCGAGGGGCTCGACCGTCAAGAAGTCATCAATGGCTATGTCAGCGCAATTCCGCTCGGCAGGGCAGCCGATGCTGTAGAGATTGCGAATGCAGCCGTCTTTCTCGGCTCTGATCAGAGTTCATACGTCACTGGTGCCGATCTGATGGTGGACGGCGGAATCGGGCAGGTTTAGTCCGGTTACCCAGAAATCTCCGTATGCAGGGCACGCTCCTGCATACGGAGCAAGACGAACAATTGTCGCTAGATAGATCCGGACCCCCGCTTTGACCGCATCGGTCCCAACACAGACACATAAGGAGGTCATTATGAAGAACTCTGAAGAAAAACACGCCACGCTACTCTCGCGTCGAAGGCTGCTCATCAATGGTGCGATTGCAACCGCAGGCTTGGGCGTCTTCGGAGAGGCGGGAGCGCAGGAAGCGACAGGCGGAACGCAGCCTGGGAAGGCATCCGGCTCCAGCATCACTCTCCAGATCTACAAAGGCTTCTCGCAAAACCGGCTCGATCTTTGGGATGCAGTGATCCATCCTGACGTCAAGTCCAACAGCCCTGCAGGACGCAATATTGACGGTATAGCCGCGCTCAAGCGATGGAACCAGTCGTTCATTGATGCTTTCCGCCCGCGGACCGATCTGGTCGACCATTTTGTCGCGGGGGATCGCGGCCTCGTCACGATCAACCTCCACTGGAAGCACGATCGTCCCTTCAACGGCCTCGCTTCGACTGGAAAGACAGGAACGTCGGTAGAGAATTTCATTCTACGGATCGAAAATGGCCTGGTCACACGATGGGACGTCGCTGACGGTTCGCTCGATCTTGCCATTTACCTCCACGACGAGGGATTGAAGATGCCCACGTTTGTCGAGCCGCCGGCGCTTATCAAAGGCGTAGCTCTGCCTTCCTAGAAGCTTACGGTCATCGCTACAGAGGTCTCAGGGCCGCTGTTCCGATAAGAGCGCTGCTCCGAAAGGCCGTTGTGGTGGCTTTGCTGTCGCAACGGCCTGCTCAAGGAGATGGACTCGTGCCGACAAGTCGGCGTGTGTTTGCCAACGCCGATCTCAACTCGCGAGAACAGGCGAACGCACTCATCCACCCGGGTTGTGACCGCAAATCAATCTGATTTGGATCAGTTGCCGAAAGATGCGCTTTTGTAGGAGACGGGGTCAGGACAACGTGATGCCTGGAAACAGCTTTGTCCCCTCATACTTCACGCCGCTTCGAAAGATCCCGTAAATGGCATGGAGCAACTTCCTCGCGACAGCAATGAGCGCCTGTAGACGGGCTTTGTTTCGAGCCAATAGGCTCTCGAAAAAGGCTTTTGCGTGGGGATCGCAACGAGATGCGACCAGGGCCGGCATGTAAAGCGCTCTTCTCAGGTGACGATTTCCCGCACGGCTGATGCGAGACGCCTTCCGCACCGAGCTTCCTGATATTTCATGCGCAGGATCAAGGCCGCTATGTGCGACCCATTCTCGCACCGTGAGGTCAGGCGGCAAGGTGGACAGTTCCGCGAGCAATTGCATGGCACTCACCTGTGCGATGCCTGGAATACTAATCAACAGCTCAAATCGCTTGCGGAGCAAATCGTCCTGTCGGACGAGTGTCATTGCTTCGCGTCGAAGTTTGTGGATACGAAGCTCCAGGGATGCCACGGCGCGCTGTAAATCTTGAACAATGCAGCCGGGTGTGGAAGTGGAGCCGTGTGCCGCGTGAAGACGGTTCTGATTCTGAGCACTCTGCACGGACAGACTCTCGACGTGACGGACAATTGAGCGCAGTTGCATTGAACCGGGACTAGGGGCGACCCAAGCGGTGAACGGCATCCGACGAGCGTATTCAGCTAACACCTCGGCGTCTGCCGCATCAGTTTTCGACCGTCGAATGGTTTGAGCAAATCGATTGGCGACCTTGGGATTCAAGACTGCGACTTCGATGCCTTCCGCTGCATCAAGTGCAAACGCGAGATCCAGGGAGTAAATTCCCGTTGCTTCCAACGACACTCGAACCGGTAATTTGGCCTTTCGCAGCCAGACGATAAGAGCTTTGTGCCCAACAGAAGTGTTAGGGAAGCTCCGTTGCTCGACTGGCTGATGCATGCGCTGAATTGCCACGGTGAGACTTTTGGCACTGACATCAATGCCACAGTACCTTGTTTCCTGGACCTGTATGGATCGCTTGCTCATGAACGGCCTCCGACGTTAAGGTTCGGCCTCGGCTCCCGTCCCTGGCCGGAGTCATGGACTCGCTCTTGTCGCCGACCTTGAACATGCAGGCTTTATGCCTCCGATTCTCCACGGCGTAATAAGAGAGGGACGGTGGCCGTTCTCTGCGACAGGCTCAGGATCGCTCCCGGCCTCAGGTGGGTACGGCCTTTCCGCCGAAGCGCAACTTCATCGTTACGCCCTGATTCGCAACATACAAGGTGGGTGACGGAAGACGGTGGCTGTATCGCCGGCAGCAGTCACGGAGGAAACATCCTCCCTCTACTTGGTCGATCCGCTCTCGCGCTTACTCTTACTCAGAGACTATCGAAGAGTGTCCCTTCTTTAGGGAGCGCCGCTTTGACAATGAGCGTTGAGACGCGGACGCTCTTGATGATTCAATACGCGACCTAGCAAGAGTCTGCGAAGATGTAATGCGTAGTGTTTTTAGATGCGGGCTTAGATTTTGTGGAGCGTGAATGGCACGATTGAGTGAGCAGGAGCAGCAGGAGGTAATCCGATACGTTGAAGCCGGGAAACCGCTGCCGGAGAAGTATCGGTTCCTCTTGTTTGACGATAAGCGCGAGTTGGAACTCGTCTGGAACGGGAAAACGAATGAAGTAACGAACGTCGTTCTGCCTTTTCAGGTGATCGAGCAGGTGGATGAACCTCGCGCTGAGAAGCCGGAAGACACAGCTGCACAGGGAGGTCTCTTCGATGCGCGAGGCCGCCAACTCAAAGGATGGACGAACAAGCTGATCTGGGGCGACAACAAGCTTATCCTCTCCTCGCTAAAGAACGGTCCACTGCGGGAGGAGATCGACAATCAGGGTGGCCTCAAATTGATCTACATTGATCCGCCGTTCGATGTCGGTGCTGATTTTTCGATGGACATCGAAGTCGGAGATGAGACATTCACGAAGAAGCCCGGCATCCTCGAAGAGATCGCATATAGAGATACCTGGGGTAAGGGATCTGACAGCTTTATTTCAATGCTCTACGAACGGCTCGAGATCATGCGTGATCTTCTGTCGGAGAACGGAAGCATTTATGTCCACATGGGCCCGAACATTAGTCATCTTGTCCGTGCTCTTGTCGATGAAGTATTTGGCTCGACTCGTCCATCAACAGAAATCTGCTGGAAACGTGTAACGGCACACGGAGACAGCAAGCGATGGGGTGTCATTCACGATGCCATCATTTGGAAGACGAAGGGTAGCTCTTTCATTTGGAATCCCGAGTATGAACCGTATTCGGACTCATACCTTGAGTCGAAATACACCAATCACACACCAGATGGTCGGGCTTATCGACTGGACAATATCACTAGCCCAAATCCACGTCCCAACATGATGTACGAATGGCGCGGCAATAAAGCCCCGAAGCTAGGCTGGCGTTACGAATACGAAACCATGGAGCGTCTCTTTGCAGAAGGCCGGATTGAGTTGCCCAAGAAGACTGATGGGCGCCCTCAATTGCGCCGCTTTTTAGATGAGATGCCAGGCGTGCCGGTTGGCACCGTATGGACCAGCGTTTCGCCAGTAAACTCTCAGGCCATAGAAGATACGCAGTATGCGACACAGAAACCGGAGAATCTTCTAAAGAGAATAATCACAGCTTCGTCAAACGAGGGTGATCTTATCGCTGATTTTTTCAGCGGCTCTGGCACGACGGCGGCGGTGGCGGAAAAGCTCGGACGAAAGTGGATAGCAACGGACCTGGGGAAGTTTGCGATTCATACAACGCGAAAACGCCTCATAGGTGTGCAGCGAGAGCGGAAAGCTGGAGGAGAAGACTACCGCGCCTTCGAGATTCTCAATCTTGGCAAATACGAACGTCAGCACTACGTTGGCGTCAATCCCAATCTCCGAGAAGCGGAGCAACAAGCGCAGCTCGCTCAGAAAGAAGCAGATTTTTTGGATCTCATTCTCAGAGCATATGGTGCAGAAAAGACAGACGGCTTTGCCACATTCCACGGGAAGAAGGCCGGTCGGCTAGTAAGCGTGGGACCGGTCAATCTTCCGGTGACACGGCTTTATGTAGAAGAAGTAATCGGCGAGTGCCGGCAAAAGCGGATCACGCGGGTGGACATTCTTGGCTTCGAGTTCGAGATGGGATTATTCCCGAATGTGCTGGACGAGGCTCGCGCAAAGGGTATTGATATAGCGCCCAAATACATTCCGGCAGAGGTTTTCGACAGGCGAGCGGTTGAGAAGAACCAGGTTCGCTTCTATGATGTGTCGTTCATAGAAGTAAAGCCTCACGTCACGAAAAACACCGTAGCTGTGGAGCTAACGGATTTCTCCGTTTTCTACTCGCAGGACTCGATCAAAGGGGCAGAGGAGCAGATCAAGGAGAATGGCAGCAAGATCGTTATCGATAGGGGGCAGATCGTCAAGGTGTCCAAGGACAAGGATGGCATCGTAACGCGGGAGGTTCTGACCAAGAAATGGTCTGATTGGATTGACTATTGGGCAGTGGATTTCGACTATGAGAGCAAGCGAGAGATCATCCGCAAACCGATCACGCGTGAGGTCCAAGTGTCGATCTCGGGCATGGAGCCTCCGCAGATGGGCCTCGAATCCTACGAAGAGGTCTGGACCGGCGATTACATCTTCGAAAACGAGTGGCAAGAGTTTCGGACTAAGAAGGATCGCGCGTTGAAGCTTGTTAGCGTTGCTCGCGAGTGTGCGCCTGGTAGGCGAAAGATCGCTGTGAAGGTAGTTGACATTTTCGGCAATGACACTATGACGATTGTGGAAGTTACGGTGGGGGGAAAGAAATAATGGCGCTCCATCCCAAATTTCCTGATTCTCCCTACGCCATTCTCGACCCGGCTGTACGTTGGTTCCCTGCCGACGAAGCTCTGCGGGATTCTAGTGCAGAAAAGCTGATGCCACCGCTGGTTCCATCACTTCGCAAGAAAGTGAAGGAGTGGCGCGAAAGCAGCTATGTTGGAGCGACTGCAACGAGCCAAAGTCTTCTCAAGTGGTGGTTCCTGACGGAGCATCTGTGGCCTCAGGCCGATGGAACAATGGCGGACTTCCAGTATTACTTTGCCCAGCGCGAGGCGCTGGAAACAATCATCTACCTGTATGACATGGTTGGTGTGCGCGATAAGCACGACATGATGCGTTTCGATGGGAGCGGTTCTGTTTCGGGTGGGATGTTCGATGAGACTTGGCGGCGTTTTGTAGTCAAGATGGCTACGGGTTCTGGGAAAACCAAAGTCCTGAGCTTGGCGTTGGCATGGAGCTTCTTTCACAAGTTGTACGAACCGGATTCGGAGTTGGCGCGGAACTTTCTGGTAATCGCGCCGAATATCATCGTGCTGGACCGTATTCGGAAGGACTTCGACGGACTGCGGATCTTCCTCAAAGACGATCCGGTGTTGCCAGACAACGGCGTGGACGGTCGAAACTGGCGTGATGACTTCCAACTCACCCTGCACGTTCAGGACGACGTGCGTGTGACACGGAAGACGGGGAACATCTTTCTGACAAATATCCATCGTGTGTATGCCAGCGACGACATTCCGGCCTCGGTTGAGGACGATGACACGATGGACTATTTCCTGGGTCAACGACCAACGGGAGCGACAACGGACTCGAAGGTTGATCTGAGTGTGATTGTCCGTGAGATTGATGAGCTGATGGTGTTGAACGATGAAGCGCATCACATCCACGACCCGAGAATGGCCTGGTTCAAGTCCATCGAAGACATACATAATCGGCTGTTACAGAAGGGAACTGCGCTTTCTCTACAGGTTGATGTAACAGCCACGCCGCGAGCGAACAATGGAGCGATTTTCGTCCAGACAATTGCAGACTATCCACTGGTAGAAGCTATCGCGCAAAACGTGGTGAAGCATCCGGTGTTGCCTGATGGGCCCAGCAGAGCAAAGCTGGTGGAGCGGCAGAGTGCGAAGTACACGGAGAAATACGCCGATTACCTAGACCTGGGCGTGATTGAGTGGCGCAAAGCCTATGCAGAGCACGAAAAGATGGGGAAGAAGGCCATCCTATTCGTGATGACTGACGACACCCGCAACTGCGACGATGTGGCGGCATACATGGAAGGGCACTATCCCGATCTGGGTAAGGTTCTGGTCATCCACACCAAAGCAAATGGCGAAATATCCGAATCCGTTTCAGGCAAGAACAAAGAGGAACTCGACAAGCTGCGCGAAGAAGCGAATACGATTGACAGCTTGAGCAACCCCTACAAAGCCATTGTCTCCGTCATGATGCTGAAAGAGGGTTGGGACGTTCGCAATGTGACGACGATTGTGGGGCTGCGCGCGTACTCTGCAAAGAGCAATATCTTGCCGGAGCAGACCCTCGGACGCGGCCTTCGGAAGATGTATCCGGGCGGCATTGAGGAATACGTGAGCGTTGTAGGCACGAATGCGTTCATGGATTTCGTGGAGTCGATCCAAGCCGAAGGCGTCGTCTTGGAGCGCAAGCCGATGGGCGAGGGCACACAAGCAAAGACTCCGCTCATGGTCGAGGTGGAAGAGGACAATGAACGCAAGGATGTGACCGCCCTGGATATCGAACTTCCGCGCCTGACGCCACGGGTCTACCGCGAATACAAGAACTTGAGCGACCTGAACGTGAGCTCGATGGGACACCAGAAATTGCTGTATCGCCAGTTCAGTGAGGATGAGCAGCGCGAGATTGTATTCAAGGACGTGACGACCGGCGCTGTGACCCATACAACAATTCTGGACACTGCGGGCATCGCGGACTATCGAAGCGTGATTGGCTATTTCGCTCAGACGGTGATGAAGGATCTTCGTCTAGTGAGTGGGTACGACGTTTTGTACGGCAAGATGAAGGCGTTTGTCCGAGACGAGCTGTTCGACCGGCCTGTTGAACTGGAGGACGCCAACACGTTACGGAACCTTTCGGAGCTGGCTTCAACGAGGACAATTCTTGAGGTCTTCAAGAAAGCCATCAATGCGTTGACGGTGCGTGAGCGAGGTGATGCCGAGATTCGCGACCGGATCAAGCTACGGGAGACACGGCCTTTTGTAGTGAAAGAACAGGCATACGTCGTTTCAAGAAAGAGCGTGTTCAATCGGACAGTCGGAGACAGCCGATTGGAGCTAGAGTTCGCGAGCTTCCTCGAAAACTGCGTCGACGTGGATTCGTATGCGAAGAACTATCTCGCCGTAGGTTTTAAGCTGGATTATGTGAAAGCAGATGGAGACATCTCAAACTACTACCCTGATTTCATCGTGCGAGGTGTGGGCGGGGAAGTCTGGCTTGTGGAAACCAAGGGAAGGGAAGACGCGAACGATCCTGGCAAATGGGAGCGCCTTAAGCAGTGGTGCGTGGACGCGAGCGCGCTTGACGGTGGGCAGCAGTATCGGGCGCTATTTGTTCGGGAAGAGGATTGGGAGCGATATCAGCCGAAGAGTTTTCACGATGCTGTCGCTGCGTTTCCGGCATAGCCGACCATGACTACATGCGACCTCAAACCAGCCCCCTTCTGCCCAGTAGACCTTTTGAGGGGTCGGGCAAAATGGCCAGCTTGCAATTATTGTCATTTATGGTGTAGTTTTATCACACGCCATGAGTGATTTAATCACAGTCGATCTGACAGCAGCCAGTAGCCCGGAAGAAGCTCTTCTAGTCTTCCGGCCCGCCCTCATCAAGATTCATGAAGTGCTCGAATCTCTGCCCCCTGACGTTCAACTGATTTTCGAGAATCATGAACTCAAGAACTCTGGATGGATTATTGCTCATCTGAATCGTTGCATGGCGTTCAGTCGCCTCAACGGATCAACGGTTGGGGACCGCAAGATCGTTATGAACTCGATCATGAACGACGGGCTTGGGTTCGCATGGGGCAAATATAACGTTCACGTCTTGAAAAACTCCAAGCTGCCTACATCAGCTAGCGCTCACGCATTTGAGCAGGGAAGCCTCGCAATCTGGAATGGCAGCTCTATCCCTCCTCTGGAACAGGTCGTTGTTTTCTGGCAACAGAATGGTAGGGGCGTAAGGCTTAGCCTGGGCGCGAAGAAGAAGATGAAGAAGTGGAACGGCGAATGCTATTGGATGATTGATGTTCCTCATCCCGCGGAATGGAATCTCCCCGTTTCTGAACGTGCAACCGACGAAGACGACTTGAACAACGTAGCACCTCGTGTGACCACGAAAAAGATTGCTGGATCTGAATGATGTTCTATGGACCGAGAATCCGCCAAGCAAGAGAACTCAGGGAATTCACGCAAGGGAAACTCGCAAAAGCAGTAGGTGTCTCACAAGCTCTGATCGCCTCGATCGAGACAGAGCTGCGTCTGCCCAGCGAGGCTCTTCTTGCAAAAATAGCCCAGGCTCTGACCCTTCCCATTGCTTACTTTAGCGAACCGCAGTCGCTAGAGATTCCTCCAAGCTCTTTGCTCTTTCGCGCCAGAGCGTCCATTAGCAACCGTGCTGTCACCGAAGCCTCTCGTGTGGCCGAGCACGTTCTCGCCCTCGCTACGAGTCTTGCGAAGCATGTCGATATCCCGGTGCATGTTCATCCTCTTCATTGCGACCCAACCGAAGCAGCGCGGCGAATTCGTGAACTCCTACGAGTTCCCCCGCTCGAACCGATTCCCGCTCTTATACGCTCTTTAGAACGTTTGGGAATTTGGGTCTTGGCGCTGCCGGTGCTCAAAGATCGCGATGCTTTTTGCATGTGGATTGAAATTGATGGAAGGTCAATACCGACAATTGCAGTCTGTATGGATCAACCTGGCGACCGGCTACGATTAAGTGTTGCGCATGAACTCGGTCACCTGCTCCTTCACAAGGACAAGCTAGGACGTATTCGATCAGACTTGGAGAAAGAAGCATTTGCTTTTGGGGCAGAGCTTCTGATGCCTGAAGCAGCGATGCGTAAGGAATTGCTTCCGCCTGTAACGCTGACGACGGTTTCGCAGTTGAAGCCTCGCTGGCTTGTGTCGATGCAGGCCCTCATACGCAGAGGACACGATCTCCGCATTGTGACTGAACGACAATACCACTATTTATTCCAAAGGCTTTCTGCGGCAGGATGGCGAAAAGAAGAACCAAACCCCATCGCCATCGAACGGCCAATGCTGATCCGCAAGATGGCTGAGGTCGCCTACGGGACGCCTCTGGACTATCGTTCGCTGGCGGCGGCCTGTCACATGCTCCCTCAAGAGGCCGAACGGCTCTTGAGCTTTTATGCTGCTCCTAAAGCCGCCACCTCTGGCGTTACGTCGAAAGTCGTTTCATTTCCACGTAAGCGTGTCAACGCTTAACAAGGATCGGCTGCCTTATACGTATAAACAGTCAGTAGCGAGCAGTGGAGATCAAGATATGAGGCGGCCACAGAATGAATGTTTGTATTTCAAGATTGCAAATCGAACATTTTCGAGGAATCAAGAGTTGTGAGATCAGCTTCGGTCAACACACTGTGTTGGTTGGTCCAAATAATAGTGGGAAAACCACGATCATCGAGGCGCTCGCTCTTCTCTTTGGTCGGGACAAGCTCATTCGGGCTCTTACAGAGCACGACTTCTACGGTGGTGACCCTCAACCCATTTCGCGTTTCAGACTCATTGCAACGCTGAGCGGATTCAAAGGAAATGATCCTGCTGAGCATAGCGACTGGTTTAGAAATGATCGAGGAATACCCAAATGGCAAGATCCGCAGACAGGGAAAGTGTATGCGCTGAGGAGCGATCCAGCATGGCAGCTTGTGTGCCAGATTGCATTTGCTGCCCGCTTTGACCGACCTTCTTTAGAAGTTGATACATGCCGATACTTCCACGATGGTGATGTCTTTGCTGACCCTTCCCTTTGCCAGCTCGTGCCCTCGCAATTGCTCAGAGACATCGGCTTTTTCTTGGTTCCTGCAAATCGCACCTGGGACCGCATGATTTCTTTCGGGTCAGAACTTTTTCGTCGAGTGCTCACCTCCGGCGACGGCCTGCCCGCTGAAGCGGTTCTCTTAGAGAGAGACAGGCTTCGACGACCGCAATCACCTCTCGAGGAAGATACAAACCTTACCCAGACGGTGTCGCAACTGAATGCCGAGTTGTCTGGGTTCTTCATCAGCGCCCCAGAGCTTCGTCTGAGAGTTACAAGCACTGATAGCGATGGCCTGTTGGATGCTGTGGTTCCGCACTATGCACATCGCAACTCTGATATTTGCTTGCCTGCTCGTCGGCAGGGAAGCGGACTAGTCTCACTCCAAAGCCTATTCTTGCTGCTTCAGTTCGGTCGTCGTCGCGCTAAGGAGGGGAAAGGGTTTTGGATGGCAATCGAGGAACCTGAACTGCACGTACCGCCGCCTCTTCAAAGGCGTCTAGTGCAACGCATCCAGTCACTTTCTACTCAGACATTTGTCTCCACGCATTCGCCTACTATTGGAGCCCTTTCCCATCCCAGCGCAGTTGTCATTTTGAAGAACTCAGCAGGTGTAATGACAAGCACTCCTCTGCAGGATGTCGCACTTACGCCGAATTCAACAAATGCCGTTCGCAAACTCTTCCAGTTGAACAGAGCAGACACGATTGCTGCTTTGATGCACGACGTCGTGCTAATCCCGGAGGGGAAAACAGATTGCGAGTGGCTGGCCTTGTTGCTCAGGGCCGTCGATACGCATCAAGGGTGGTCATCAAACGAAGATTGCACTTTTGGGGCATACGTCGGACTGATCCCCACTCAGGACGGAGCAGTTGTTACAAGCTACGAACATCTCCAGAGTTTGCATCCTGCCCTTGCCTGCATCGTGGACGGGGATATTGCAGGCAAAGACTACGTGAGCACCCTGCTCAAACTCCCCGTTCCGCCAAAACATGTGCTTCGATGGTGCGACGACTGGACGATTGAAAATGTCATCGGCTGGCTAATAGACGCAGATTCTGAAAAGGCCCTCAAGGGCCTTCATAGTGTGGGGATATCAGCTAGTTCTACTTCATCCCTGGTCCAAAACCTAAAGTCAAAGGACAGGACTAACGGTGGACTAAAGCAGGATTTCCTTGCATATGAGAACGTCGTCGATGTGATTGCGTCAACAGATGCATGCATCGTTCGAACTCGGGTTCTTCTGAACGCAATGACTTGTCTTCTGATCGGTCAGGAAACTGACCTGTTCGTCTTCGACAAGCCGCCGGCTTCTGACGTGAAGGTCTTCCAACCATGAACATTCTTGCCGTCGACGGAGTCGCTGGGTGCGGAAAAACACATTGGCTGATGAACAAGCTCGATGAGACACTAAAAACGTACCCCGCTCGCTCCTGGCCAAAAAGTTCTTGCACTGACTTTTATGCACGGCTCAAGACGACGCCTTACTGAGAGACTAAAGAGTATGCAGCAAGTGGGCCGTTCCTTTGACTGCCTAACTATTGACAGCTTCGCGAGACAGTTAAGTTATCGCTGGATCAGCCTTTCAAGAGCGCTGCTTCTACCAGACCCCGGAGAGTCAGATTTCGACCTCGTATGCGCGAATGCGGGATTTCTTCTAAAAAGGGAGGAGGTTGCGGCCTGGGTTTACCGAACGTTCCCGATCATAGTTATTGATGAGGCTCAGGATCTGACGGCATCTCGTCTTGAGATTCTGAAGTCTCTGGCCTTTCAAAGCATCCTCCTGCTTGCCGGGGACGAATTTCAGTGTCTTGACTCTGCGTTGAAGCCTAATCCCTACAGCGTTTGGATCAACTCGATATGTCAACCAGATACGCTGAATCAAGTGCGTCGTACTAAGCAGAAAGACCTCCTCGATGCAGCTCTCACCCTACGGCACGGCCGCTGCCTTAAAGTGCAAAGTAAAGGAAGTTCAAAGATTTTCTATGCGCCTACCGCGAAAGTAGGCGCTGTTTTTTTGTCGAATCAGATCGCATGGAACTTAAAGCACTCTATCGCGGTCCTGACACCATCCCTTAAAGGGGGATTTGCCACTGACATCGTGAATCTTGTTGCCGCCGGACCGTCCGGGAAAAAGCAAACCGGGCCTTATCACGTTTCTTGGGAGCGCAAGACTGACGAGGAAGCCGAAGACCTTTTGCGCTGGTTGCAGATACCTGCGAATGATGGACATACCGCTTTAGCGCACGCTGAGCTGAGGACTCGCATTGCTACCCTACCAATGAGTAGCGTCATACGCGAAGTAACACGGTGGATCGAGCATCAATGCCATACGTTGGGGCGATCGCACGCTTCCCATCAAGAGATTAGAGCCTCCGTGTTGCGCTGCTTAGAGCGTAGAAGCCAGATTGCCGCGCCTCACCATCGGCGATTCACTGCGATGACAATCCATCAAGCAAAGAATCGAGAATTCGACGGCGTGGTGATCGTGTGGCCCTATCAGGTTGCTGGAGACTTAGATCAGAAGCGCCGCCTTTTATATAACGGTGTCACGCGAGCTCGTCATTGGTGCGTGTCTCTTGTGCAAGGAAACACATCGCCCGCCAATTCTCCATTCGAATGAAATGTAATCCTTCCTCGACGTCTTCCGGGGAGCAACTCAAAATAAATCAATCTGTAACGTAACCAGAGCTGTCACTTGTTCCTCTATGCGATGATTGCGATACTGCACTTTTATCCAGGGATCTTCTAATTGGGCAAGCCATTTGTAATTCGCGATCCGGTACATGGTTATCTGCGTGTAGCAGCGCATGAGCGCATCGTCGTCGACCACCCAGTTACGCAGCGACTGCGCAGAATTACTCAGACAGGGCTGGCTGAGTTGGTGTTCCCCGAGGCCCGGACGTCACGCTTCGTCCACAGTCTGGGTGCGATGCATCTGGCTTCGCGGTTCGTGATCTCTGCTCTGGAAAACGCTGATGACGATGTCGCGAAGGAATTTTTCGAAGAACTGAAAAAAGCGGTTGGCTTCGGCATAACGGTCAAAACTCAAGATCTCCTTGCTTTGCTCGAGATGGATCACTTAAAGAGCACTGGAGGATTGCTCGCAGGAAAAGGGGCTTTCAGGAATCCCTTGCTGCGCGACAATGAAACATACGTCGGACTGCTCGGTTTAGCTGAGGCTGCGGTCCGTCTCGCAGCACTCTTCCATGACCTCGGTCATCTGCCATATAGCCACGATTTCGAGTTTGCTCTGAAGGCGTTTGTAGCGACCAGCGCAAGAAGTCCCGAAGCTGGTCAGCAG
Source organism: Tunturibacter empetritectus (assembly GCF_040358985.1). Classification (NCBI taxonomy): domain Bacteria; kingdom Pseudomonadati; phylum Acidobacteriota; class Terriglobia; order Terriglobales; family Acidobacteriaceae; genus Tunturiibacter; species Tunturiibacter empetritectus. Next base: position 89,823 of record NZ_CP132933.1, read on the forward strand.
CCTAAGCTCTCTAAATTGACCACAGGAACTCCTCACGAGATCCTCGGCCATCGATTGGCCGACCTGGTGTTTCAGGGCTTGGCGGATCCGTCTTTGCCCGCTGGCGTGATAGCTGCCTTTCAGCTGGCAAAAGATATTCTCGACGAAGAGCCTGAATACGGTTTCCCTGATCCTCAAGTTGGAGCTTTGGGATGGCTTCATTCCCTCGTTGATGGACAAGTTGATGTTGACAGGGCGGACTACCTCCTGCGCGACGCTCGCGCCTTGGGTTTCGAGTTTGCGGGCTATAATCTGGACCAGCTGATAGACAATCTCGTCCTTGTCAAACATCCGTCATTAGGTTTTATTACGGCCATCGACGAAAAGGGAATTGTTGCACTTGAGAGTTTCTGCCTCTCTCGCGCGCGAAGCAACCAGGTGCTGACACGGCACCACAAGTCGGCGCAGATTGGGGCCGCTCTTCGATTGGCATCTGTGAACGCTTTGGGGACACCCGCTTCTCAATCGTTTCTGACGGAGCTGGAATCTATTCTTAACGAAACGTCCGATGGCGTGAAGGCCCGCGCTCTTCTAGAGGCCTTCTCGCGCCATGATGATCCGTGGTGGCTTGAGATCATGCGGGAGGCGAAGCCATCTGAAGGTCAGGAACTGCTGGTTTCTTCACGCGCTGTGATTTTGGAACGCCAAGCGAGTTTACTGAGTGTTTGGAAACGGAAGGGCGATCTGACTGATAAAGAGCGGAAAGAGATCAACGCTCTGGCTGCACGCGAAACCGACGATCTTGAAGCATTTGAACGCGCGACCCGGAAACTTCGAGAGCAGCAAAATATCCTCATCGCGATCCATCGTTTCAAGCCTTTTACGAAGACTGCCGATGGGTCCAGTGTTCTGATTGTTCGCACACGAAACGGTCTCCGCCCCGCGTCCGAAATGTCCTCACTTCTACGGTCATTAGATGCCGCGTGGGTGGATGACGTTCATATGCATGCATTTACATGCGAAAAGAATAAAACGACTGCTGCCGATGTGATCTCGGCTATGAAAAAAGCTCTGGGGGCAGCCAAGAAGGGTCCTGCATCCAAGGCGAAGAGGGCGTCTGCTTCGAAAGCTAAAAAGGCGGCAGCATTCAAAAAGAGAGGTGCGCGTTCATGAGAGATTTGGGTCATAATGGAGATGTGAACATGCTTACGACGACTTCCATTTTCGAAACACTGAGCACGAAGCGTTTTGATTCGTACAAGAGCCTATTGTCGAACGTCGCCTCATTTTGGGAGATGCATGCTGGTCGGCTCCCATCCGAGATCGGTCCGAGGGATGTTGTGGCGAAAGCCGTGTCATTGCACTTGCTCAAGAAAAATGCGGACGGGTCGATTGTGATCATATCGCCGAAGCGAATGAGGAAGTCTGGTCATGGTTCCGCAAGGAAGAGAACTTCCGCCGGACGAGTAGCTCTCTAGATCGGACTTGGTGCCTTTTTCTTTTCGAGTCTCGAAGTCAGGGACCTAGTCGCGCATATATAGCTCGCTGCGGCGCTCTGCTTACTCGAAGACGTTGCCCTACGCGAATGAGGAGTCTCTTTTCAAAGAGCGTTTGGCGGGGTGATTTGGATGTTGCTACACGGCACGAACATCAAAACCAAGGTACCGTAAAGCTTTGGCCATTCGACCGTTCATTGGAGGGCATTCCTCAGGCTTTACTGTGCCGTAAAGCTCCAGTGCGCAGAAATTCCCAAAGAGGCCGAGCTTGAACGTCGATTCATAGAGGACATCGTGTAGCCGTTGGATGAAATCTCCCTCGCCGTGGAGAAAATAAGTGGTCGTCCGCTTAGCTTTTCCAAGATTGTCACCGTTTGCTCTCCAGAAAGCTGCCGGCAAGTTCGCTCTGCCGCCCTTCACAAATCTTAGCTGTTCGCTAAAGGCATGGAGGGAGAGAAGCCCTTCGGTGAACTGCTCTTTGGTGGCGTCCGCAATCGCGTTCTTCGAGGAAAAGACACTATTCACCTTGTGTAGCCAGTCAATGTAATCTACGGGATCTTGTCCTGATCGGTTTCGGTCCATTCCTTGCCGAGCTGGAGGATCTTCGTGCGCCTTTCTTCCTCGGATCGGAGTGGCGCTTGCTCCCAAGAGTCGAGTCCAGGAGCATAGGTCAACCTCACCCAGTTCAGGAAGCGGTTGGTTTCGTTAGCGGTTCCCACATCCTCCAGTTCCTTGCGACGGAATTGATTTGCTTCGAGGAGACGGGTGACCTCAGTGAACGACGGACGGTATTGCTCGTAGACCTCACGACGCAGTTGTTCAAGAAAAATGCTTTGCGTGGTCTTCTTGAGGCTGTTTACGTTGCTGTTGATCGGTTCAGCCCGTCCAACAGCATTTTCAATCCGGGGATCCAGGTGGGGAACCTTCGGCATTAGCTTACGAACCAAGGTGAATTTGCTTAGCGTTTCCGTGGTTAGAACGTGAGCAGAATCCCAAAGCTCGCTGTAGAGCGCACGGAGCTCGTCCAGCTCATCGGTATCGTCGATATACATGGTGGCTTCTCGGTTCGATTGAAGCCCTCCATCGGTGAGGTTGGATGATCCCACTAGAGCCTCCTGGTCGAAAAGGTAGACCTTGGCGTGAAACCTATGAGTGAAGTATCGGACGGCGCAGTTGGGAAGCTCGTGCAGGGAAGCAAGCGCCTCCGGGGTCGTGGTGGAATTCAGGCCGACAAGAAGGTAGACAGTCTTGCCTTTCTTCGCAGCTTGCACAAGTTCTTGGGTTTGGGTAACGTACGGAGCTGCAATCCATAGTCGTGTTGAGTCTTGGACCATTTGCCCATACGGGTTGATAACGAAGTCCTTCAGCGGGCCGTTCGAAAAGAGACGAGACATAGAAACACCATCCGCTCACCTTCCAGTGCACGGACGGTATTGTCAGAGGTCAATGTGCTTTCTTTGCCAGACTCCCGCGATGCACCAGGTTGTTCGATAGTATGAGTTTTAGGCTCAATCATCAGGTTCTCTATGAAGAGACAGATCTGCTCTTACGATATGGTCGCTGTTCCTTCGAGCTCCTACACGGTCACGGATGGGGAAGGAGAGATGTACCTGTGCAACTCGCGATGTCTTTGTATCTGGGCTGTGATGCTCGTGACGAAACATAATTTGCCGGAAAGCGAGCGAGACCGCTCATTTGTGGTCACTAGTCCCGTTGGCAAAAAGCGCAGCTTTGACAAACTGACGGATCTTGCTCAATGGGCCGCTGCCAACGCATTGGGCAAACCTGAAAGTGAGTGGTTGATGAACGGGCGCGATGTTGAATAAGTGGATTTGGTAGGAGTATAGAAGCCGCGACAAGGGTTTATCTTTATCTAACTAGAGCAAGTGGAGATTGTGCATGATTCATCCAGGACTCGCGGCTTTAGAAAAGTGGGAGCCCATCGAATACGCAGCCGGCTATCGGGCACGTTTAGCTTCGATACCGGATTCAGAGATCGCACATCACTGTTGGCGTTGTGGCTGGGAAGACGCCGATACGGAAGCTCTTGAATTGGATCGGCACAAACGCGTCTTGGCCGATGGCGGGGAAGACGATTACGCTGAGACATGGGGCCTGCTGTTCGATGCCGGCGGCGATGCGCGTGCGAATGGAGTTCCGTTCGATGACGGCCGTACACAACCCTGGAAAGAAGGCTGGATCTCCGCGGACATCAATGTTGGGCTGGCGGGCATTGAAGACTAACTCTTCGAAGACCGGAGTACAACGGGCGCTCCATTGCCGATGCGGACGCGAGAAAATCCTCGCGCTCGGTCTTTGTGCAACCTGCTACACCTTGAAACGGCAGGACGACGAATATTTTGGTGGGTTGCGAGAGCAGGTCCTAGAGCGAGATGGCTATTGCTGCCGGGTTTGCGGAACTTCGGGGCGACGCAAACGCTCCATCGTTGTTCATCATCGCGTACCAGGAAAATCCTTACTCCATCTTATGATTTCGCTTTGCCCTGGGTGTCATGCGAAAGTGGGTCGCACAAGAGTCGTTCTTTCACAGATGCCCCCGCTTCTGCTCGAATTGTGGCGCGAACAACACCCGCTCGGCCATGAACAAACCGCATTAGACTTCAAGGCCAGTTTCCCCGCAGTTAAGAGCGTGCCTCTGTTCAGAGAAACCTCTCCACCGGAAGCCATCCCGACGAAGCCTTTCACTATGGCTCTGGAAAACGATCTCATCGAAGCTGATGATAATCAGCATATGGTCGGGAGGCTTTAAGCGAAGTGGCGGAATCCGCGCGTTCAATGGCATCTGGTCTTCGGGTAATGCACGAAGCAAATGGATTCCTGTGCACCGAAAGAATCGCCGTCACAAAAGTCGACAGCTGAGGCACTCGAAAGAGTGTCGTTTCATTCAGATTTTCCACCTTGGCAATAGATCGTACAAACCGAGCCCGTCCGGAAATCACACTGTTTGGGTGCTCTACAGTAGAAGTCTTTCACGTCTCCGAAGTAAGCCATCGATATGCCAAAGCACGCCCAAACCTCTTCGAACTGCCGGTACGTCAGCGTATCGGCGAGCATGCCATACTCCGCATGAGCGAGACCTCCGGGTTCGAAAACCAATGAATCACTAAACGCTTGAATCACCTCTGGGCTGAGTGTATTCAGGGGATTGTTGGGAGTTTCCAGCAGAGCTTTCCATTCTTTCACGCTCCGGACAATACCGACATTGCTGGGATCGTCCACAAATAGCTTGTAATCATCCCCATTGCTTGGCAATTTTGTCATTGCACGCCTCTATTCGGGAGTTCGTGAAGTGTAACAGACCTGGTCTACGACAGTTTTGTGGGCCAGTGATTTTGACATCGAGACCTTTTGGGCATTTGGGAGGAGAAGACCTCGGACATCTCTTGGCTTTTATAAAGCTGAAAACCTCACGAGCTGTCCTGATCGTTGGCGATTCTTGGGCTTATATATGTTGGCTAAAGAAACTACGAAGATAACTCAAGTTCTTGTGCTGTTAACGGACCTGCTCGGCGCCCACCAGACCGTTTCTCTGGCTTTGCCAGATCCAGATGCTGAGACCTACGATGGATAATACGGCTGCCAAGCACTGGCTCGTGTCGAGGGGTATGCGGGTAAAAAAGGACGCATTCAGGTCGCCCCGGAGATATCCGAGAAGGCATCGATCAATCCCACAAATGAGTAGGAACACAGCTATGACTTGTCCGCTAAACCTTCGGTTAGAGGTTAAATGCAGTAGCAGGAAGAAGGTGAACGTCTGAACCAGCGCATCAATGATTTGCGTTGGGACTAACGGTATTCCTAAAGGAGTTCCTGATAGCTGCTTCGCTAGGGGGTTGGAGAAGGTAATGCCCCAGCGATATTGGGTAGGCTTGCCGTAGCAACATCCTGCGGCGAGGCAACCGAGGCGGGCGATGGCGAGCCCTAATGAAAGACCTGGCGCAAACAGATCGAGAACCGGAAGGAGTTGTAAATTGTTGCTCTTGACGTACCAAAGCGTTGCGATGAAGCTTGCAAGAATCCCTCCCAAAAGGGAGCCACCGGCTCGGAGATCATTTGACGAGATCGCTGATCCGTGCCCAAAACTAATCAAGATCGCTAGTGCCCTTGATCCAATTGCACCTGCAAAGGCTGCCGACAACGCGAGATGAAAATAAGCTTGACGGTTTAGGAGACCTCGATGATTCAGAAGACCGGATACTGTGATCGCCGAAGCCGTGGCAATCCACAGAAAGACGCCGTATGTATAGAGAGTCCACGGTCCAACTTCGAACAGTTTAGGGAACATGTGCGCTCATCCAAGAAGATACTCAACAGCTCAACGTGGCAACCCGCAGGCCGGGCCGGTCGCTCCATTAACAGTCTTTCGTAAAGTAAATTTCAGAGAAACCGTTAACGCCCGTTCTGTGACAATGCTATAGTCCCCTTCGACAGGAAAATTTGGATGGGTCCAGGGAGGATTGGTACCTACCGCAGTTGTTTGAATCACATACTTATAATCGAAAACCTTACTTGTCGCGCCTAGCGGATTATCTGCAATGAGTTGCAAACTCTCCACTGTTCCGCCCCCCACACCATCGAACACAAGGTTGTACTGAAAGCGCTCTCCAGGCTGGACGCCAGCCGTATCGCTGATCCAAACCTCAAGGGTGGCGGGCTGCAGCGGATGATTTAGAAACGTAAAAATCTCGTCGACACAATTAGTCTGATTTGAGTGGTAGGAGAGCTTGCCGTCAAAGTGCACTGAATATCGCTTTGCAATTGTGTTGTACACCATCGTGAACGTAGGATCATAGACCGCGTCGGAGACAGGAGGTGTAGGGGCCGGTGGAGGCCCGCAGGCCGGCGCAACCAGCAGAATAAGGGATAATAGTGCCATCATCATGTAGGAGCGAGTGGAGGCAAGGAAGTGAGCCACGTTACTTCACCTCGAGATTTAGCTTTGGTCGCGCTGGACCTGTGTCTACTTGGCACAATGTCGCTCCGCTGAAAGTTGAATTTATGCAGCGCACCTTGCCGTCGAAAATTGGCTCGCCTTTGTAATTTAGAACGAGTTTCGGCTCCTTACCGAGATCGAAATGAAACTCTGAGAAGCCACCGCCCACCACGGTTATCCCGGCCATGTCGGCCGGCATTTCAAGGTGAATGAACCATCCATCAACCGTGCCTTCGGCAATCGATTCTGTGTGCGCTGTTCGGATGAACCGATCCCTCAAATGCGAGTGGGGAATCCTGGTGAAATGAATATTATCGTCACAAGAACCAGGTGGCTTGACTGTGACAACGTCCTTTAAACCAGTGATCTTTAGCATGAAGGTTGTCGGCAAGTCGTACTCTGCTCCTCGTTCATGCAAGGTCCCTTGTTCGCGTATGGCTGGAGCGACGACCCCAAAGAAATCTGGCACATCCAGTTGCTGCCACTTCTCATTACTCTTGTTGATTCGACATGTTGGACCCTTTGGCTCACACGATCCCAGATCACAGGTCGCGTCCCCGCTAAGCGAAACAACCAAATCTGGACCGTGGGACACGCTCATCGTCAATGTACCGTCGAAGTGGCCCGCAGAATGCGGGGTAAAGCTCAACGGGACGATCGCGGTCGCGTTGTACCCAACCTCAAAGGGCGCTGTAGCGGTAGTAGAGAACTCTTTTAGGGAAAAGCTGAAGGCAGTAACGTGTATCTTTCTGTCGTCATGATCTGTGCGAATCAACTTTAGCTGCGATACGGACGTCTGCGGGGCACCAGGGCTGCCGTATGAGACCGATGGGAACGTCACCGGCGAGGGTTGGTCGATCTTCTGCCCGCGAAGGTAAGGGCCGCCCATACATACGCACAAATAGACTGCGAAGACTATAAGACGTCTCAAGTGTTCTCCTCTCGCCGTGATAGGCAGAATGGACAGTAGGAGCTGTGATGAGTGCGGGGGCCGTTTCACACGGAATATACGATGCTCTGCTTCATTTAGCCAGAACAAATGGGGCTCTATGCAAAATATTCAGGGTCTAAGGCTAGAATTTGCACGCCGACGCTTCTAGGGGAAACTGATTTGGGTTCCCGCCAGTGGCTCAAAGGCAATCGGATAAACTTTCGCAATCGCAAATTCGCTAATTCCAGCACTATACATAAGCTGCATTATCGGACGTAAGTGCTTTGCTATCAATAGTATAGCATTTGTGGATGTATTTCGCCTTTTCTTCGCTTATCGTTAGGCATGGGCGGCGAGCGCAGTTCTACAACTCGGATGCGGCTGGCAGGAAAGATCTGCTGCTTTTGCGGGCGCTATCTTGACGCTACGCTCTGGCAACCACCTGGCGAACGAGCCTGCGATTCCTGCGCAGCCCAACGCGCACCGGCTCCTAAGCTTCGCCGTATCCATATGTCCTTCGTTCTTCGCGACCGATGGCATTGCACGTTCATGGAAGAGGACCTCCGCACTAAGGCCGCGCCCCCGCGTACCTTCACAAATCCCGACAACATGGTCGAGATGATTCGCCGCGGCAACGGGTTCCGCGACCTCGCTTCAAAGCAGGCCGTCGAACACGCCATCATGGCTGGGCGTGGCAATGTCGATCTCCTGCTGACGCCGGAACAGTATGCACGGCTGGCGAGGTAGAAAATGGTCGATTCTGCGATCAATTGGCTGTTTGTCGATCTCAACTCCTATTTCGCCTCGATCGAGCAGGAACTTTGCCCCGAACTGCGTGGCCAGCCCATCGCCATCGTGCCCATTCGTATTGAAGCTCAGACGGGCTGTTGTATCGCCGTCAGCTACCAGGCCAAGGCTTATGGCGTCAAAACCGGCTTCAGTGTTGCGGACGCCAAGCTACTCTGCCCACACATCATCCTGGTCGAGGCTCGCCCGCGCCTATACGTCGAATACCACCACCGCATTGCCGCCGCGATTGAGCGCTGTATACCCATCCAGCAGGTCATGTCCTGCGACGAATTCGCCTGCCAGCTCCTCGGCCGCGAGCGCACGTTGTTACGCGCCACCGCGATAGCTTACGAGATCAAGCGTGAGCTCCGCGCGGTCGGCATCACGCTGCGTTGTTCCGTTGGCCTCGCACCCAACCGCCTACTCGCCAAGATCGCCGGGGACATGCAGAAACCGGACGGCCTTATGATCTTCGAGCGGCGCTACCTGCCACAGGCGCTCTACAGCCTCGAACTGGCCGACATTCCCGGCATCGGCGAGCGCATGGAGCAACGCATTCTTGCCGAAGGCATAACCACCATGCGCCAACTCTGCGCCCTCACACGCGAGCGGATGCACACGATATGGGGAGGCGTCTTAGGAGACCGATTGTGGCTCTGGCTGCGTGGTGAGGATTTTCTTGAACCTCCAGCACGTCCACTACAAACTCTTAGCCGTCAGCACATCTTGCCTCCAGACTGCCGAACCCCGGATAAGGCCCGCGCCGTGGCGCTCAAACTACTACACTCCACGGCTCGCAAGATGCGCCGCAATGATCTGTGGGCCGGCGGCCTCTCCTTGCAGGTTGGCTTTTATGATCATGTCGCATTCTCCTGCAATGTACGCATCGAGCTATGCGACGATCCATACACGCTCCAGGAGCACCTAATTGCCGTATGGCCGCGCGTTCCCGCCTACACGCCCTCAGACCTATCTGTAGCTCTTACCCATCTTGATCTAGCTCCGTCTCCGGACCTCTTCGGCATTGATCCGTTTAACGAGCCGAATGCGAAACAGCGTGTAGTCACAGCCCTCGATACCATCAACGCCCGCTATGGCCTTAATACTGTGTATCTCGGCTCCATTCATCAGGTCCGCAAGGAAGCACCGACCCGTATTCCTTTCGGCCCACCGCCGCCGCTGGAGGAGTTCGACGACACCGCCGATAAATTGCGCACGCCGAGGGGTCCACGCGGTATCCGAGCATCAGATCTCCCCAGAGTGCAGCCGAAAACGTCAACGTCTGGTGGGTCAATTTGAATGCCTTCTGCCTGTAGCGGAACACCAATGAATTTCTCAATGAGTGACTCGGCCTGTTGGCAACAGTTGAGCCAAGGGGCACTTGTCCGGAAAGGCGACTATCCGGACATTCGACTTCGTAGTCATCGGAAACTGTTTGGGCGCTCGACGTAGGCAGACAATACGACTCGGCGATACTTCTCAGGCTGAATTCGCCAGATTCATTCCATTTTTACAATCAATGGCCTATTGTGTATGCATCCACGCGCATAGACGAATTTAACATCGAAGCGGCGGAACACAGGATGGCAAAATATGACACTGATATCGAAATGGATTGCGACATCACTGGCGGTGTTGGCTTCACTAACCCATCGCCCTGGTTACTGGCTGCAACTATTCGGAAGATGGCAAACCGGAGGAGGTTAAGTACCAGACGACGGACGTACAACCGTTCTTCGCATCGGGAAGTACTTTCATCGCGCCGCTAATCAATCGGTGGGGCGCCGACTATGAGAAAACCCACAAGGTTCATGTTAACTATCATCCAATCGGAAGCGGTGGTGGAATCAAGAACCTACGGGAAGGAGTAGGAGCATTCGCAGCGAGTGACGCTCCACTCAGCGACGGTGACCTCAAAGGGATGCCCGAAATTGTGCAGATTCCCGTTACTGCAGGTCCCGTTTGTGTCATCTATAACGTTCCGGGGTTAGGCTCCCAGCTGAAACTCAGCGGGAAGACCCTTGCAGGGATCTTTGCCGGTAACATCATCAGCTGGGAGGACCCGGCAATTGCCAGAGAGAATCCAGGAATCAAGCTGCCCCACGCCGCGATAGTCGTTGTCCATCGTTCTGATGGAAGTGGTACAACAGCGATCTTCACCAACTATCTCAGCAAAGTCAGCCCCGAATGGCTCAGCAAGTTCGGCAACGGACTCTCCGTGCAGTGGCAGTCGGGCATTGGGGGGGATGGAAGCAGCGTGGTCATCAACACAGTCAAACATACCCCGGGAACGATCGGCTACACCGAGCTCAGCTATGCGAAGCAAGAGAGCGTAGCGGTCGCTGCAATCCAAAACAGGGCTGGCGAGTATGTTACGCCCAGCCCGAAAAGTGCCTTTCTCGCGGTAAACGCCTTCACGAGCGAACTCGCGAACGACCTGCGAACACCAATCGTCGATCCACCCGCAACCGCCAAGGGAGCTTATCCGATAAGCGGATTGTCGTTCATTCTGATCCCGAAAGACAATACGCATGGGAGAGGGGAACAACAAGCGTTGCGAGATTTCCTCGGATATTCGCTTTCGACAGGGCAGGATGTGGCCGAACAACTCTCCTACACGAAGCTTCCGCCGCAAGTGCAGCAGCAGGGTGAAGCGCTACTGACTCAGTTGACGGAAAGCGGCAAGCCAACGAAGTGATTACCGGCGCTAAGTGCGACATTCCGCTATGCTCGTAGTCAGGCGACCGATGGATAATCCAGCTTCATACTTCAAGGGTCTGGCTGACGAGAACCGTCTCCGCATTCTCAACCTCCTCTTTCAAGGGGAGCTTTGCGGATGCGACGTTCAACACGTCCTCGGGGCTTCCCAGTCCAACGTCTCTCGGCACCTAAGCTATCTCAAGAACGCGGGGCTCGTTACGGATCGCCGAGTCGCGAATCGGGTGTATTACCGACTGGTGGGAAATGAAGATCCCGGGATGGACGGTCTTTTCAAGTTCCTTGAGTCCATCTTTGGAGACAACCCCCTGCTCGAAAAAGATCGCAAGAAGCTGGTGTCTGCAATCAAGAATGGGGCGTGTTCGGTCAGTGAGTCCAAGGCCAAGACTGGTTCTGCCAAGTCAAAGGTAAAGGCGCAAAGTGCCCACTGATCGGGAAGGCTACTCGCCCCCGTCGACAACAGCGCCAAGTTGAATCGGATTTCCCCTCGGCAGTTTGAGCGAGATTATAGCTGCAAAAAAAATCATCACTGCTGAACCCCAAAGACACCCACTGAACCCCGCCCGTTGGAAGATGAGCCCGGAGAGCAAAGTGCCAACCAGTCTGCCGCCAGCGTTCGCCATGTAGTAAAAGCCCACATTGAGCGCAACGCTGTCTTCGTCCGTGTATGCCAGCACCAGATAGGAATGGACGGCGGAATTGATCGCGAATACCACGGCAAAAACTGCAAGGCCCACCATGAGGGAGGCGCTCGGATTCAGGCCGGCTCGAAGCGCGGCAAGCAAACCCAGAGGCACAGCCAACAGGATGAAGGCCCAGTGTTGCGCTGCCGGCCCATCGACCTTCTCCCGCCCAAGGGTACGGAGAATGTCCGGCACAAAGGCCTGAATGATGCCGTAACCGATGAACCAAAGGGCTACGAAGCCTCCCACCCCGGTAAACGTCCAACCCAGCTGCGAAAGAAATACAGGCAGTCCGACGACGAACCAGACATCACGAGCTCCGAACAGAAAAAGTCTTGCTGCAGAAAGACAGTTGATGGCTGCGCTCTTCGAGAACAGAGCTGTAAATTTCACTTTCTTTTTGGAACGCCCAATCTCGGACGGCAAGGAGAAGACCGTGCCGAGCAGGACGAGGAGCAGGCCCACTGCCATCGCCACCAACGCTCCAACGAAGCCAAGGGTTGAAAGGAGAACACCGCCGACGAAGAATCCGGCACCTTTGAGAGCGTTCTTCGACCCCGTCAGACGGGAAACCCATTTGAAGAGCGTCCCATCGGCACCGTCTGGGACAACAACTTTGATCGCGCTCTTGGCGCTCATCTTAGTCAAGTCCTTGGCGATCCCGGAGAGCGCCTGCGCGGCCATGACATATACGACTGATAAGCCATGAGCCCATCCCGGCTGTAAGAGGGCAAGCATTAGCAATGCCACAATCTGAAGGATGAGGCCACCGTATAGGGTCGTCTTCAGACCGGACCGTGAAGCAATCCATCCCCCCAGCAGATTTGTAACAATACCGAAGAACTCATAAAAGAGAAATAGAAACGCAATTGCGATGCCGCTATATCCAAGCCTGTAAAAGTGCAGGACGACGAGCATCCGAAGTGCGCCGTCCGTGAGCGTAAAGCCCCAGTAAGCGCCCGTGACGAGGGCGTAGCTGCGAATGCTGTTCACGATCTCAATTCCTTCATGCCGAAACCGGGAGCGATGCGGCTATCTTTGCGGCAAGCTCTACCATCCGGTTCGCATATCCCCATTCGTTGTCGTACCACGCCAAAATCTTGACCTGGGTGCCGTCGACCACCATCGTTGAAAGCGCATCGATAATCGAAGAACGTGGGTCATTCAGAAAGTCAACGGAGACCAGTGGCCTCGCCTCGTACCCGAGGATACCGGCAAGCTCACCTTCTGCCGCAGTCTTCAATAGGGCGTTCACTTCCTCAACCGTCGTGGGCCGTTCTACCTCGAAGACGCAGTCGGTAAGCGACGCGTTGAGAAGCGGAACACGCACAGCCAAGCCATTCAACTTCCCCTTCAATTCCGGGTAGATGAGCGTGATCGCGGTAGCCGAGCCGGTTGTGGTCGGCACGAGAGACATCAACGCCGAGCGTGCGCGGCGAAGATCCTTGTGCGGCGCGTCCACCATTGCCTGCGTGTTCGTTACATCGTGGATGGTCGTGATAATACCGTGGCGTACCCCGAGACTCTCATGGATCACCTTTACCACTGGCGCGAGGCAGTTGGTGGTGCACGAGGCCGCGGTGACAATGTCGTGGACCTTCGGGTCGTAGAGATGGTCATTGACTCCCATCACGAGATTGAGAACGTCCTGCTTTACCGGCGCCGCTACGACCACTTTTTTGACGCCGCGATCGAAATACGGCATCAGACTTTCGCGGGTGAGCATCTTTCCGCTACATTCGAGGACCACGTCCACCTCAGAGTCCTCCCAGGGAACGTCCCCGGGCTTTGGAGCGTCCGTGAAGGCGATCCTTTGGCCCTCGATAGAAAAACTGTTGTCTGCCGGTTCGATCTGCTTTTGCCATCTTCCGTGCACGCTATCGAACTCCACCAGATAGGCAGCGGTGTTCGGACCGCCTTTGATCTCGTTGACGTGGACGAACGAAAGATCGTCGCGTCCCCACGCGGCGCGAAGCGCCAGTCTTCCAATCCGTCCAAACCCATTGATTCCGACGCGTTTCATGTTGCTCCTCACCGTTTCGCTGTAGCGTCTGACTCCACTACGTTCTCTTCTAGGGTATTGCACCAGTGATGACCAGCCATCTGGACGGGGTCCCACGGACTGCTCAGTGGAGGCGTGTAGCTGAGGTCAAGATCGGATAGTTCTTCAACTTGCATCTCATGGAACAATGCAGTTGCAAAAATATCGAGGCGCTTCGATATCTCTGCCCCCCAATGACCAAGCATTTGGGCTCCGAGAAGCCTGCCAGTAACGATGTCGCCAGTCACCCGGATGGTTACGGGGGAAGCCCCGGGGTAGTATGCCTTGTGGTCGTTCATTTTGCTTTCCGCAGTAAACGGATCGAATGCCTCCCTCAAGGCTTCATCGTGTCGCAGTCCCGTGCGAGCTATCACGAGATCAAAAATCTTAACGACTTGCGTTCCAAGCGAGCCGGCAAACACGCGATCTCCCCCTACGGCGTTTTCTCCCGCAGTCCGGCCCTGCTTATGGGCGGTCGTACCTAATGGGAGATAGGTGTAGCGATTGAGGAGACGGTGCCACGTCTCGCCACAGTCACCTGCGACGTAGATATTGGGAACTTCGCTTTCCATCTTTCGATTTGTGAGAAGCGCCCCTTTGCTCCCTGCTTTCAATCCGGCTTCAACACCGAGAGTGGAATTCGGCTTCACACCAACGGCGATCAGCACCATCTCGCACTCTTCCTCGAAGTCGTTGCTTCCGGAGACACGGAAGTGGTCGCCGATCCGCTCGATTCGATGCACTTCCACGTCAACAGCAACTCTGACTCCGTGCCGTTGCAATTCAGCCCCGACTATTTCCCCGAATTCCCGGTCAACCGTGGCGAGCACGGTTGGGGTGCGGCTTGCGATAGTCACTTCGATTCCCCGATGGGTGAGGGCGTCCGCCATCTCCAGTCCAATGTATCCGGCTCCGACAATCACGGCACGGCGTGGCTTATTTGTTTCAAGATAAGTGTGAACGGCGAAGCTGTCCCTCATCGTGTGGAGCGGAAATACACCGAAAAGCTCCAAACCCTCGACGCGAGGGCGCACTGGACCGGCTCCGGTTCCGATGAGCAACTTGTCATAAGGGAAGGAGCAATTCCCCGCAGCATCGGAATAAACATCTACCGTCCGCCCTGATGGGTTAATTCGAATAGCCCGATGCCCTCGACGGACCGTTATGCCATCGAACTCTGTTCGATGAGCCAAACTATGCCAGTCCGGCGTTTCTCCGCTGAGATAGAACGGCAACCCACAGATGCTGTAATTCGGGAAGTCGTCTGCCAGCAACACCGTTACTTCTGCATTGGGATTGACCTCGCGAGCGCGAAGAGCCGCACTGATCCCGGCATCGCTGCCGCCAATGATGAGTAACTGCATGGGGAGGTCCTCAGTTCTTTCCGATGTTGTCGATTTCCTTCTGGAGCGCAAATTTGCCGAGGGTATCGATCGGCAAGCAGAGGAATAGGCTAATCCGTCGGTCCAGCGTGGAGAATGCCTGCGAGTACGCGCGATCAACCTCTTCTGGGGTGCCTTTCACCGCGGCCGGGTCGGGGATACCCCAATGCGCGGTCATCGGTTGACCAGGCCACAGCGGGCAGACTTCGCTGGCAGCACTGTCGCACACCGTAAATACAAAATGCAGAGGGGGTGAATCGGGTCCCGAAAACTCGTCCCAAGATTTGCTGCGAAGGTCTGCAGCACTCAATCCGGCTCTTTCAATTTGATGGATGGCTTCTGGGCGCACAAATCCTGCAGGATGGCTGCCAGCACTGAAGACAGTGAAGTACGCTCCGCCCTTGCGGCGCATGATTGCTTCGGCCATGATTGACCGGGCAGAGTTGCCGGTGCAGAGAAACAATACGTTGTAATGCGGCATGGAATCGTCCTTTGATCGTTCGGAGGGTTAGGCGCTTACGTTCGGCTTGATGGCGTAGACCTTTGATCTGACCGATTCAACAACTGTCTTGCCATGAATGCGTCCGGAAAAACCTGCAGCCATGCCGACTATATCCATTGCGCTTACATTCGTCAATGCGTATAAGTAAGTAATGGCGGGAAAATCATCTTCGTTTGACATGGAGCGCTTCTTCCAGGCGCTGGGGGACAAGACCCGGCTGCGGCTGCTCAACTTGATGGGCGATCAGGAGATTTGTGTCTGCTACTTTGTTGAGATTTTGGAGCAGGGTCAGCCAAAGATATCTCGGCATCTTGCCTATCTTCGACGTGCCGGGATCGTTGAAGCCCGGCGCGACGGAAAATGGATGCACTATCGGATCGTGATGCCCCCGAACATCGGGGCATCTCATGTACTACGCCAGACACTAGACTGGTTGAAAGAAGAGCGTTCCATGCAATCGGATCGCTCGCGCTTCTCCAAAGTTTGCTGCACCCCAGAGAAGTTCTCCTCACTGCAAGGCGCGCCGCATCCGTTACCCGTCACACTTGAGGGCCGATAGCCATGTCTAACGCTCCCCGCACACAGGGTCAGGTTTGTGCTCCAGCCGCACGTAAGAAGCTGACATTCCTCGATCGGTTCTTGACGCTTTGGATCTTCCTTGCAATGGCGATTGGAGTGGCGTTGGGCCACTTTATCCCCGATTCCGCAGCTTTCGTCAACCGTTTCCAGACGGGAACAACCAATATCCCGATTGCCATCGGACTCATCATCATGATGTTCCCGCCTTTGGCGAAGGTACGGTACGAAAAATTGGGAGAGGTCTTTCGCAATAAGCGGGTGCTTGGCCTGTCTCTGGTGCAGAACTGGCTCATCGGGCCAGTGCTGATGTTTTTGCTCGCCATTGCCTTCCTTCGTGGCGAGCCCGCCTATATGCGGGGCCTCATCCTGATTGGCATCGCACGGTGCATTGCGATGGTTTTGGTGTGGAACGAACTGGCCGAGGGAGATACGGACTACGTGGCCGGTCTCGTCGCCCTCAACAGCGTCTTTCAGGTGCTTTTCTACAGCCTTTATGCCTGGGCTTTCCTCACAGTGCTTCCGAAGTGGCTAGGTCTCGAAGGAAGTATCGTCCAGATTGGAATCGGTCAGATTGCGAAGAGCGTCGGCCTTTACCTCGGCGTTCCCTTCGTTGCCGGCTTTCTCACGCGCCTCGTTCTCATCCGAGTCAAAGGCGAGGAATGGTACCGCACACGTTTTATTCCTCGGATCAGCCCGCTCACGCTCATCGCCCTGCTCTTTACTATCCTCGTCATGTTCTCGCTCAAAGGCGATCTCATAGTGCGGCTCCCGCTCGATGTCGTAAAGATCGCCGTCCCGCTGGTCATCTACTTCATCATCATGTTCCTTGTGAGTTTTTGGATGGGGAAAAAGCTAGGGGCAAACTATGCCCAGTCAGCAACACTGTCCTTCACTGCAGCCGGTAATAACTTTGAACTGGCGATCGCAGTCGCCGTTGCCGTCTTCGGATTGAGTTCTGGAGAGGCGTTCGTTGGGGTCGTGGGTCCGTTGATCGAGGTTCCGGCACTGATCGGGCTAGTCAATGTGGCGTTCTGGATGAGGCGGCGATTTTTTAGCTCAGAGTTGGAAGGATTTCAAGTGTATTCCGTTGAGGATGCCCCGTAGGCTAATCGACCTTTATGTCGCCAGGTGACCACCTCGTCGATTGTTAAAAGCACGTTTGCCATTACCAATTTGGAGTACGGGGTGCCCAGACTTGGGCCACCCCGCACTTCTGGGTGGCGTCTCACGTCAAGCTTTCCCAGCGACCGCTTCGGTCGTGCAGCATCCAGGCGCGCAACAAGATGCCGTAGGCTTCGTAGCCCGAATGAACGCGCTTAGGAATTTGCCTTCGACCTGAGGTGCAATCTCATCGACGGCTATACCGGCCTCCGTGAGAAAGACGCGAGCATCTTCGATGTCATACACGCGGGTCGGCTCGAGCTCCGGAGACTCGAATCCAGCGGCTAGTAGCTTTGCCTTGTAGTCTGACTCCTCCAACGCTCCGGCAATGCAGCCCACCCAAAGCAACATGCTCTTGCGTACAGCGTCGGGCACCTCGCCGCGCACGACAACGTCAGATACGGCGAAGCGACCCCCGGGACGAAGCACGCGAAAGGCTTCTTTAAGCACACGCGATTTGTCTGCCGAGAGGTTGATCACGCAATTGGAGATGATGACATCGACAGAGTTATCCGGAAGAGGGATGTTCTCGATCTCGCCCTTAAGGAACTCTACATTCGTGGCACCGGCCTGGCGTTGATTCTCACGCGCAAGGGCCAGCATGTCATCTGTCATATCGAGGCCGTAGGCCTTGCCCGTTGGGCCTACACGCTTCGCTGACAAGAGCACGTCAATACCACCGCCCGAGCCTAAATCAAGCACGATCTCACCCGGTTTCAGTTCGGTCAGCGCCGTGGGATTTCCGCATCCCAGAGACGCAAGCAGCGCCTTTTCTGGCAGGCCGTCTTTCTCAGAATCGCCGTACAGGTTTTTGGTAATTGGATCGCAGCAGCGCATTGCAGGATCGCAGCACGCGGTCGCGCCGGAGTCTGTAACGCTTCTGGCGATAGCACCGTATTTATTGCTAATCTCGGTTTGATTTGACATTGTTAGGCGTCCTCGTATGCGCCCAAACGAATATATGATGCAAAGGACATATCTGTCAAGGCGTATACTATCCCAATGGCACGAACCGCTAAATTCGATCTAGTCACCCTGTTCGCAGCACTCGCAGACCCGACACGTTTGAGACTACTCAATCTCATGGACGGGCGAGAGGTCTGCGTTTGCTATTTTGTCGAGATTTTGAAGCAAGGACAGCCAAAGATATCCCGTCATCTTGCGTATCTCCGCCGCGCAGGAATTGTAGAGGCACGACGTGATGGCAAATGGATGCATTATCGAATTGAGCGGCCGAACGATCCTAAAGCCGCTTCAATTCTTGACGCCGCGTTGCAGTCACTAAAGACAGATAAAGAAATGCAGTCTGACCTTGCGAGGTTGGACAGGGCGTGTTGTGAGCCTCAGCGATTTATCACGCTTCAGGGAGCTCCGATACCTGCGCAAGTCTGATTAGTCGGCTCAAGTTCGGCTTAGAACTATAGCGGGCCGACGGATCACCCGGTAGTCAATTGTCCGAATAGCCGTTTTTCGGCAAAGTGATTGCTGCCAATCGACTCGTTACGGCCTTTCGATGAGCGCTAAATCGCCAAGGTACTCATCGAGGATCGCGGGCGTGTCATGGTTCGTCACCGATTGTTATTTCAAAATGATCCACCGCTCAACGTCCACCTAAGTTTCCCTGACGACCTTTTTAGCCTCTTTGTCATCGCGAAGCGCAACGAATTTGGTGTGTCTCAGATGGTCGGCACCGGTCCACTCCAGAAATCCTATTTGAGCTACGGCCTCGGGCTTCAGCCACAATGTCGAATGCAGGACTATGCCGCATGGCTGCTGCCAGAGTTGCCCTTACTGCATTGAGCGCGACTTTGTTCGGCATAATTAGTCTGAGTTTTCCTGCACGGAAACACCGATTGCCATTCCACTGGAGAGGGCAAATCAGCTATCAGAGGACCGAGTTCAGGCGCCCATCACGGCCCGAATAGTGGTGAGACTGGAAAGTCTTGTGTCCGCGCTGTTCGCTGAGTGCGTTGGCGATCGATCTCACAGAGATTCAGACACGCACATCGTCTCTAACTCTGAGGCTCGATCATCCTGGAGTTACGCTGCTTTATGGTAATCACTCGTCAAACTCCGTCAGATTGACCGCTTTGGGGTTGGGATATTTCTCCAGTGACTTCTGGTATTGCCCGATCAAGCGCAAGTACTGG
This sequence comes from Tunturibacter empetritectus, assembly GCF_040358985.1. NCBI lineage: Bacteria > Pseudomonadati > Acidobacteriota > Terriglobia > Terriglobales > Acidobacteriaceae > Tunturiibacter > Tunturiibacter empetritectus. The sequence continues at coordinate 109,188 of NZ_CP132933.1, forward strand.
TTGATCACCCAGCCGTGCGTGGCGAGGATATTTACTTCCTCGCGCGGGTCCGCCTCGATGTTGAAAATCGCGGGAAAGCCATTCCCTTCTTCACGGAAACCGCCAAGACCCTGCATATTCATGTTGGAACTCACGAACTGCTTGGGATAGAGCCGGAACTCGTGCCAGCGCACCGCCACGAGCTCTTCGCCTATGAACGTGAGCAAGCTATCGCGGTTGGAGTTAGGCTGCTTACCCATGAAGAACCCGCTCTGGTCCACACCGTCGATGGGCCGGTCGTCTGGGACCTTCGCGCCGATGATCTTCGCCAGCGTCGGGAAGAAGTCGTGGATGGAAACCATCTCATTGCGCGCGCGGGGCGCGATCTTCCCCGGCCACCTGACCATGCACGGCACGCGCAGCGACCCCTCCAGAGCACTGCCCAGTTCGCCCCGGAACGGGAGGTTTGAACCGCCGCGGAACTCGGCCGGCGCCCCCGTCGGGGTGGAACCATTGTCCGAAAGCCAGATCACGATGGTGTTGTCCTCGATGCCGGCGGCCTTAATGGCGTCCAACACCTGGCCGGTGCGGTAGTCGAGTTCCATCACCGCATCGCCATAAGGACCGATGCGCGACTTTCCGGTGAACTCGGGAGGGACGACAGAGGGGTAGTGGGTGTGTGTAAAGCCGACGTAGAGGAGGAACGGCTCCTTCTCCTTAGCCTGGCGGGTGATGTAATCCACGGAGGCCTTGGCAATGTCGCCCTCGACCTGCCGACGGTATTCCGGGGTGTAAGGCCGGGCCTTCGTCAGTTTGCCCGTCGCATCGGATTCCCAGATGCCGGGCTCCACCGCAGCTATGGCCGATTCTGGCAATCCGGCGCGCGTCATCAGGCCGCGATATAGGGTGCCGTCGGTTGTCTCGATCACGCCTACGTGATACTCGTCGAAGCCCTGGCGCGTCGGCCAGCTAACCTCGCTCGCTCCTAGATGCCACTTGCCGACCATGCCGGTGTGGTAGCCCTCGCTCTTGAACAGTTTGGCCAAAGTCACTTCGTTCGATTGGAGGGTATTGGGCGTGCCACCGAGGATGATGGTGCCAAGACCCGCGCGCTGCGAATAGCGGCCGGTCAACAGCGCCGCGCGGGCCGGCGTGCATGCGGGTTCCACCAAGAACTGCGTGAGTCGCAAACCCTCACTCGCGAACTGGTCGATGCGTGGCGTCGGCATGCCCCGGACTTCCCCCGCGCCGTAGGCACCCAGGTCGTTGTAGCCAACGTTGTCGGCCAGCATGATGACGATGTTGGGCTTGGTTTGGACATTCTTTGCGATCGCCTTCATATCACTCCTTTAAGTTTCCTTTGTACTTGTCCAACTAACCCTGAGATCAGCTGTCAAGCGCACTTTCAAGGACGGACAGCCTGCCTTGGATATCTAAAGCAAAAACTAGCTCGGCTCGCAGCGGGAAAAACTCATTCGTCTAACATCGATGGATTCTGAGCGCCTCTTAAATTCTTAGAGAACGCTTCAGGAATAGCCACTAGCAAAACTGTCAGTCTGCACGGAAATCCTCTGGACTTCGTGGGAGCGCTCCCGAGTTACAGTCAGGCAGGAAACCGAGTGTCAAGTGGCGACAACAGACCAATGCGCTCATCGAGGAGCCATTGGTTCGTGTTCGGGGTGGTTTGTCGGCGACACGGAAGTAATCCACGCGCGTCTATTCGCCAAGGTTGATCTGGCCGACGTCACATCCGAGCCGGCGGCCCAGCTCACTTGCGATACAGTCAGACTCCTCTCCAGCGATCATTCATGAGGAGGAGAAGACATGGTAGAGACATTCTTTACACGTTCATGCACCATCCATGCGTTACGGCAGGGCCCATTGGCAGGGCACATCGATCTGCTCGCCGATCACTTGGCAGCCGACGGCTTTTCTCACGTCCACAGCCGAATCCAGCTCCGGCTCGTCGGGCATTTCAACCGTTGGCTGGAGCGGAAGGGCATCAGTGCAGAGCAACTCGATGAAAAGCTCATCGAGCGCTATTGCCGCTGGCTCAGGCGTCGGAAGCACGTACGGGCTGAAGATGTGTGCTCATTGGTCCGGCTACTCGAGCTCTTGCGCGAGCAGCGCATCACGCCGCGTTGCACGACCAAAGCCGTTCCGACGGCGCGGGAGACACTGCTTGAGAAGTACCGATGTTACCTGCTCGACGAGCGAGGACTTGCCCAGGGGTCAGTCCGCAATATGCTGCTGTTCGTGGGCCGTTTTCTGGTGGAGAAGTATCCGCGGGACCATTTCGATTTTGCAGCGCTGAAGCCGGAGCACATCACAACCTTCGTTCGAAGGCAGGCGACGGAACTTGGTTCGGTACAGGCCAAAAACGTGGTTACAGCCCTCCGTGGCTTTTTCAGATACCTCCGGCATCGCGGCGAGATCGATACGGATCTCGCTGGCTGCGTTCCTCGCGTCCCAGATTATTCGTTCTCAACGGTGCCGAAATTCCTGCCAGCTGACAGCGTGGAGAAAATCCTGCGGCGCACCGACCAGAGCACTCCGCGAGGACGCCGAGATTATGCAATCTTAATGCTCCTCGCCAGGCTGGGGCTCCGCACCTGCGAGGTCGTCCGCTTAGAACTTGAAGATATCGAGTGGGAATCTGGCCAAATCACAATCCGGGGGAAGGGTGGACGGTGGTCCAAGTTGCCGCTGCCGTCCGATGTTGGCGAAGCCCTTGCCGTCTATCTGCAGCATGATCGGCCACGCTGCTCAACACGACGATTATTCGTCACTCAACGCGCTCCGATCACGGGCATATCCACGGGCTGCGCAATCGTGAAGACGGTAACGCGTGCTCTGAAAAAAGCTGGCATCGTTTCTGAACGGAAAGGCGGCTACCTGTTCCGCCATACGCTGGCGACTGAGATGCTCGGACGGGGAGCATCTTTGCAGGAAATCGGTGAAGTGTTGCGTCACCGCAAGGCAGATACAACACGGATCTACGCCAAGGTGGACTTTCGCGCGTTGCGAAACCTCGCTCAACCGTGGCCAGGAGGTGCACGATGAGAGATCTGAGAAGAAATCTGCGGGAATACATCGACCTCCGCCACGCTCTTGGATTTAGACTGCGCAAACACGAACGGCGGCTGAGCGAATTTATCACTTTTCTCGAAGCAAGGCGCACCGACCATGTCACGACCAAACTAGCGATCGCCTGGGCAATGGAGTCTTCGAAAGGCCATAAACACAGCTGCTTTGAAAGGCTGAGCTTCATTCGATCCTTTGCCACATACGTGAGCTCGATGGATGCTCAAACGGAAATTCCACCAACAGGCACAATGCGCCGGCCGGCCATCGCTCTCCGGCCGTACATCTATACGCGGGAAGAGATCGGCCGGCTGATGGCAGCGGCACGCAAGCTGTTTTCACCGCACAAACTCCGCTGTCACACGTATTACCATCTGATCGGATTACTCGCCACAACCGGCATGCGCAGCGGCGAAGCGGTACGGCTCGCAAACAGCGACGTGGACTTGGCCGAAGGATTGATAACGATCCGTGAAAGCAAGTTCGGCAAGTCGCGCGTTGTTCCGCTTCATTCCACGACGGTAAAATCACTGGTCGCGTATAAGGCTCGTAGGGATGCATTTCTCAATAAAGTCGAGGCGCCTAGGTTCTTTATTAGCGAGAGTCGCGGGCCAATCAGCAGTCCCCATGAAAGCTTCCGCGAGATCCGTCGGGTGGCGGGACTGGAGAAAACCCGCAATGGAATTCCTCCCAGGATGCATGATCTACGTCACACGTTCGCTGTCCAGACGCTACTCGCCTGGTACCGCAACGGTGCAGATGTCGAGCGTAATCTGCCGATTCTTTCAACCTTCCTCGGGCACAGCCACATTGCAAACACCTACTGGTACCTAACGTCCACGCCAGAGTTGCTGGGCGCCGCTTGTGAGCGGCTCGAAACACGATGGGGGAGGTCACAATGAGTTCGGCGAATTTCGCGGCATTGCTTGAGACATTCTTCACAGACAGGCTGATTGCTCAACGGCGAGTCAGTCCTCACACAGTGGCATCGTATCGGGACACCTTCCGCCTGCTGCTGCAATTTGCTCAGAAGGAGTTGGGGAAGTCGCCATCCAAACTCGCAATGACGGATCTGAATACGAAGCTCATTGGCGCGTTCCTTGACAACCTAGAGAAAGCTCGAGCCAACAGCTCGCGCAGCCGAAATCTTCGGCTCACCGCGATCAGGTCCTTCTTTCGCTATACGGCGATGGAGTGCCCAGAGCACTCGGCAGGAATCCAGCGCGTACTCGCGATCCCACCAAAACGGCAATCCAGCCGATTGGTGGATTTCTTGACGAGACCTGAGATTGAGGCTCTCGTGGCCGCGCCGGATCAAACGACTTGGCTTGGTAGACGAGATCGCGGCTTGTTGCTGTTCGCCATTCAGACAGGACTTCGGGTCTCGGAACTCATCGGACTCCGACAGGGTGACATCTACTTGGGTCGCGGTGCCCACGTCCGTTGCGAAGGTAAAGGGCGAAAGCAGCGCTGCACTCCGCTTACTCGGACGACGGTACAGGCTCTCAGGGCATGGGTGCGCGAACAGGGGATGGACGAAACCAAATTCCTTTTCCCCAGCACTCTCGGTGGGCAATTGAGCCATGACAGCGTTCAATACTTGGTTGCAAAGTACGCCACATCTGCGGCGATATCCTGCCCGACGCTGCGAAAGAAGCGGGTGAGCCCTCACGTGTTGCGCCACACCACCGCGATGGAACTATTGCAGGCGGGTGTGGATCGCTCGGTGATCGCCCTCTGGCTGGGACATGAGTCAGTTGAAACGACGCAAATCTATCTTGACGCGAATCTTGCGTTGAAGGAAGACGCCCTTAAGAAGACGTCGCCTTTGAACGCCAGAGTCGGACGGTTCAAGCCAGACGATCAGTTGCTGTCATTTCTGCGAGACCTTTAAAGGAACGGACTATGCCGCGAAAAATCAGGACCATCCGGTGCAGATGCCCATCAAACTGCCTCCGAAATGGTATGCCCACAATGCATGCGGCATAGTCCGGCATTCGACATTGTGGCTGCTATGCCGGATACGGCATAGCAGCCAAACGCATTCCTTCATCTTCTCAGCGGTAAGGCCGGCCCCCCAACGGCCATCCGAGAGTTCCGGAAGATTTGCGAAGGGGCACTTCGCCGCTTTGAGGTGCTTAATCTTCTCGAACACCGACCGCCGTGTCGCCGGCACAAGACCTGCACGAACACGCGCGGCGTAGATGAGTTCCCTGCCCCGGTAAAAGCCCACAATTAAAGCATCGAATCCATGTGTCCCAGGCGTGTAACCACCAATTACGAATTCCTGCCCGAGATTGATACGGTGCTTGGTCCATAGTCCAGTGCGAAGTCCAGGCTGATAGACGCTATCGCTGCGCTTGGCGACCACACCCTCAAGACCGTGGGTCTTTATGAACTTGAGCATCTCCGTTGCGGTCCGATCCGAGACCTCTGACAGGGCAACGTGATCGCTTGGCATCAGCACCGTCTGTAGCAGTGCGCGGCGTTCAGAAAGTGGTACCTGGGTTAGGTCGCGACCTTTGTGCGTCAACACATCGAAGGCGTAGTAGGTTATGTGCGACTCCGCTGAACGAAAGTTTTGCAGAAGATTGAAGTTTGGCATTCCGTCACGCCCCAGGGCCACCAACTCACCATCGAGCACAGTGTCGGCGGGAAGG
>NZ_CP132934.1 GCF_040358985.1 Tunturibacter empetritectus
ACGGTCAACTTATCTGGTTGTGAGAAATTGATGTAATGACCCGCGTCCGCAAAGTAAAACTCATGCAAGCCGAAAATAGACTTCTTGTATTCCACTTGCTGCGACCAGGGCACAAAGTCGCATTGGCTTTCTAGCGCGATAGCGGGAACGTGCAGCTTGCCGAGCTGTGCTCGAATATCCATCTCAGGCTTATCGTTTAGTTCCCGCTGGGCGACAAGAAGGGGGTATAAGTTCATCCCTGCAAAGTACGCAGGCGACAAGTCGGCGGGTAACTTACTGCGTTCTCCCTTACAAACCGTGGCTACAAATTCAACGGGTGAAGTTGCGGTTTGCCAGTCGCCCGACTCTTGCTGCGGCAAGAGGTTTTCGGCCGCATTCCAGTTTGCATGCGATAAAACAATAGCCGCCAATACACGCAGTGGTGGCAGACCCTCCTTTGTTTGGGCGTCCGTTCGCTGCAAGCCCATTGGGGCAGACGCCCAATTCCATATCCCACCTGGCGAATGAAAGATCAGCTTTGCTACATGGTCGGGATGCGCTGCGGCATAGTGTGCAACGAGTGTCCCTCCCCAGGAATGTCCGATCAAAATGAGCCGCTCGCTGCCAATCTGCTGACGGATCGCCTCCATGTCAGCAACGAAACGCTCCACAGTATAGTCCGCTGCCGGCAGTCGATCCGATAAGCCGGAACCAGCCTGATCGAAGAGATAGACCCTGAAACCGTCTTGCGCGAACTGCCTGTAAAAAGCATGGTCTGTATCGAACGCGCGCGCACCCGGCCCCCCATGTACGAATAGGATCGGATCCGCCTTGAGCGGCACACCTGCGGGTGGCTCATAGACGCTGTAAGCAATGCGTGAGCCTGTCGGAAGATTCCAGTACAGCGTATTGGCGCGGGCCACCGGAACCGCACGCGGATAGTGCATCGGTCGCAACACGGCGAGGTAAAGACCCAGAACAAACAGAGGCGTCAACGCTGCGCTTGTAAGAACTGCGCTTCGGTTCAAGAATGTCCTGCTGAGCTTCCCCAAAAGCTCAGCTGTCAGAAGAACGCCAAGGAAGAACACCAGCAACGCCACCACGACCAGGAGCCCAATACGCGGCACTATCCTGGCCGTTTGATAAGCCACCACCAGACTCACCATTACCGAGACTGCCAGGCCTAGCAGGAAGAGTACAGCTGTGAGAATGCGTTTCGCGATGCGGGGAAGTGTCATGGCATACCTTTGTGCTGTCTTCGATTGCCAGTGTAAGCAGCAACCGGGAGTCTCGCGGAAACAAATGCTTGGGGACTCTCAGAATTCTGCTATTTTCTTCTCATGTCTTTCCCCGGCCCCGAAATGAGCGGGCCCGCCACACTGAGCCGCGTTCCGCCGTGGTTCCGGCACACGATCTCGCGGCGCGCCGAGTGGAGCTTTTGCACTCTGGAGCAGTCGTGCTTCGGCCCCATGCATGACCCGACGCCGGCAGTGCCGTTCCATCACTTCGGCGTGCGGCTTGATCGAACTCCGCTGAAGATGGGCTGGGTGATGGATGGACGGCAGAGCAACACCGGGCTGTCAGCGGGCCAGGTGTCGATCATCCCTGCCGGAGCGAGCGCGAAGGCATGGTGGGACCGGCCAGTCGATTTCGCTTGCCTCTACTTCACGCCGGCATCGCTCGCCGCAGCGGCTGGGGGCAACGTGGCCAACGCCGCAGACTTCGAGATACGGCCCGCCATCGGCGTACTGTCTCCTACAATCGTCAACCTCATCCAGTCCATCCATGCGGATGCGGTCGCCGGCCATCCTTATGGGAAGCTGGTGGGAGAGTCGATTTTCATCAGCATGGCTTCCTTACTGGCGAACGACGGGCGGATCGTGCAGGACCGTAAGTATCGCGCGGGCGTCGGCGACAAGAGGGTGCGCCGCGCGCTCGAATACATCCACTCCCATCTGTGCGAACAGATGGATTTGCTTTCGATCGCACAAGCTTCAGAGACCAGTCCGTTCCATCTCTGCCGTTCCTTCCGAAATGCGGTTGGTAATTCGATCTGGCAATATGTTGCGCGCGAACGTGTTCGCGTAGCGGGTGGATTGATGAAGGATGCAGCACTCAGCCTGACCCAGATTGCCACGATGGCGGGTTTTGAAAGCTACTCGTCGTTCGCTGCCACATTTAAGGCGAGCCGCGGTCTTTCGCCTTCGCGTTTTCGCGAGTCGGCGGCGGTCGACTGGAAAATCGCCAGTCCGAGTAGTTTCCGAGAAGATGCTAGGTCGCCTGAAGTCGTTTTAGACTCGCGCTAAATCGCCGATGCGCTCATCGCAGTGGTGGTAATCTTTTCACGCATGATAATGTCCTTTATCATGCGTAATAGGAGACATAAGAATGGGATTGGACTGGCCAAATTTAGGAGCCGGAGCTTTGATCGGAGCACTCCTCAGCTACGGGGTAGGTCTTCTAACGAACTCAACTTCTGATCGGTTGAAGTTTTGGCAGAAGCGCAGGGCGAATCAAATCGAGATCACCAGTCCAGGTTCCGGAGAGATCCTGCGAGACTCGAAACAACTTTCGCCGGGCCTGTGCTTCCGGGTAGCTGGCCGCTTGGGAATACTCCCACCAGGGCACAAGATCTGGCTCCTCGTTCGGCCGCATAAGCAAAAAAGCTATTGGCCTCAAGGCTTTGAACCTGTCGACTTCAATCCAACGACAGGAGACTGGTTCGGCTATGTATATGAACCAGTTGGCCACGCAAAGATCACCATCTTTGCGGTTGTGGCTCCACTCTCTGCACAAGCGCTTTTCGAGTACTACCAGAAACACGGGGCTGCTACAGGGTGGGATCCAATCGATGAAATTCCAGTGGAATGTATTAACCGCCGAGAAGTTGAGGTTCAGACATCGTGACCGAAATCATGTTGAGCACTACTTCCCTGCCCTCCGTCTTTACGGCGCGTCCGGAGGCCAAAACGCGAATACGCGACTTCTTCAGCTCGCACATCCGCAATCCCAATACCCGACGCGCCTATCGGGAGGCGGTCCGGCAGTTCTCTGTTTTTTGCGCCGAGCATAGTATCGTGGATCTCGCTCAAGTGGAGCCTATCCACGTGGCGGCGTTTGTCGAACTGCAGTTGAAGACTCAATCCAAGCCGACGGTGAAGCTGCGGCTCGCCGCCCTGCGGATGCTATTCGATTGGATGGTGGTCGGCCAGGTTATTCCGGTAAATCCCGCCCACGCCGTCCGCGGGCCGAAGCACTCGCAACGCCGGGGCAAGACGCCTGTCCTCAATGTAGACGAAGCACGAGCCCTAATAGACGCAATCGATATCACTTCCCTTCCCGGGCTTAGGGATCGTGCCTTAATTGGTCTGATGGTTTACACGTTTGCCCGGGTGGGAGCTGCGGTTTCCATGAAAGTTGAAGACTTCTTTGTCCAGGGGCGACGCGGCTGGGTGAGGCTTCACGAAAAGGGGGGCAAGGAGCACGAGATGCCGACGCACCACAATCTTGACCATTATCTCGAGGAATACATCGAGGCGGCCGGCATCGCAGAGGATCGAAAAGGTCCACTCTTTCGCACTACGCGCGGCCGATCCGGCGAGCTGACCGGCAATTCCCTGCTCCAGTCCGATGTCTGGAGGATGATCCGTCGCCGGGCGCTCCTGGCCGGCATCAAGACGGAGATCAGCTGTCACACTTTCCGCGCCACAGGTATCACAGCCTACCTCAAGAACGGCGGAAAGCTGGAGATTGCGCAACAGATGGCAGCCCATGAATCAGCACGGACCACCGGGCTTTATGATCGGCGAAATGATGAGATCTCGCTCGATGAAGTTGAGCGCATCGGAATTTAGTCTTATCGAAGTACAAAGCGCGGAAACGGTGATTCTCATACGATCCACAAAGCTACCTGGTCAGCCGAGCTAAAAATTATCTTGTGCTCGTAAAAGCCACCCACTGTTAGTTATTTCTTAAGACCGCCAAATCCTGTTGAAGACTAGATCGCACAACCGGGTCAGTTTCACGCATGCTTGCATCACGAATAACGGTAGCCGACGACTTCGACCCAACTTGCGCCAATACGTGGCTCGCTGAAATTCGTACAGCTGGTGATTTGTCATTCAACATGCCTTGAGCAATAGCGACTATCCGGTCAATAGTTTTCTGCGAAGCTCCGCTGTATATAGTGGGGAGAAAAGGCAGCAGGTCTAGGCGTTGATAAGATTCTGTTGCGCGGTCAATGAGAGTTAAAATACCGTTTTCACATCTGCCGTCCTGTCCCATCATATGAAGATGGCTGGCAGCATCAGTTATAGCCTTAGGGGGTAGCGATAAGTCATTGCAGATCGCTACCAATTGCTTGCGACCGACCTCATCGCCTAAGCTCCATAATGCTGAAGAGAAATCGATTCGCGTTTGAAGGTTCTTCTCTATCACTAGCGCGGCTTCGATCTTCTGTGCTGCCTCTGAATCGTGATCCTCGGCGAGTTTATACGCCGCGAGCGCCCTTACTTGCGGATCTGCGTTGCGGAGAGCGCCGCCTAGTTCTGACGGAGATGTACCAACTCCACGAGAGCGCAAAGAATCGGCGAACGAGATCCCTTGATCATTTGATGTTAACTGTATAGCTTGAGCGATCGGCGGCCGATGCCCTGCTACTAAGATACCGATGAAAATTAAAGCATTGATTCTCATGGTGACCTCCTTCGACTACGGGGCAGTTTTGGTCACTCCAACGTTCGTTACCGCGTATGGTCCAACAACCCCTTTGGTGAACTGGCGGGTGATCGTAAAGGTGCCGATTGATGTCCCATTACACGTATATGTTTGATGACAGGCAACAGAACAACTTGCTATTCCGTTTTGATCGAGTTCGCTTGCACTACTAACGCTATAGTGCTGATCATAGAATTGGTTAGGGACCGCCGCAAATGATTGACCATTAATCATGGTTGCACCAGTACCAACGAAAAAAGTTGAAGACCCTGTGCATATATTGCCAAAGCTTGCGGGACAGGAATTTGATGTCGTAGTTAGCGACTCCCCAATTGGTGTACCGTTGCTGTTTGGATTTGAAGGCACTTGCATCCCAACAACAATGCCAATTCCTGTCAGCCACGTTGGAACTGCAGCAGCTAAAGACATCGTAGTAATTGGGCCAACCGAAACGCTCGATGGACACTGCTGCACATTGATCGGCGCAGTTGGCGTAGCAATAAATACTGGGCAACTTGGTATTGGAAAGTTACAGAGTGATCCAGGCGCCCATGACGGGTTTCCCGTATCCTCGTCTCTCGCGGATATGGTAGATGAACCGACATTAATTCCTGAAGCAGTTCCACCGCTTGCAATCGTTGCTATGCCTGTGTTCGAGCTGGAGAATGTCGTACTGCCATTGGCATTGAACGTTTCCCCGTTTTTCATCTTCGCGGTGACAACGTACCCAAGGGTCGCACCTACGGAGACGTTCCCAGCTGGAGGCGTCAAGATCGCTGAAACTACATTGTCACAGTCCTCACATGGCTCCTTGCAAGTCGCCGTTTCCACATTGAAGATCGAAACGTGCGCTTTCGTACCCATCACCGTCCGGCGCCCTTTGGAATTTGTAAGCCGCGCACTGCCTTCCATTACATTATTCGGAATCGTATGACCATCCGCGTCAGCAACTTTGCTGTTAATCAGAGAGGCCAGATTGATGGCCCTTGATTCATTTGGCTCTAAATGAATCGGCAACCGGTAGGAGCCACGTCTGAAGAACAAGATAAGCTCTGAATCTTCCGCAGTTGTTCCACTATTCCAAAAAGAAAACATGGTATCTGTTCCATGACCGACTTCCCAGTCGCAGAATATCTTGCCAGTTTCCGGAGCAATAAGCGCTGGATCCACATTGAAAACGAACGTTGCGTCTTTTGCTGTGCTTCCCGCTTCGACGATGAGATCTTCAGCATTTCCGTCGAAGTCGAACATCAGATTTATTTCACCTGAAAATTCAGCAAGCGGAGTTCCCAAGAATCGATGCTGCAGATCAAGCCTGAGAGTCTGTCCTCCTCCGACAAGAACCGAACCGAGGTCCACTTTATGGATTCCAGCGGAAGTGTAATTCGCGCTCAGGTGAAGCCTCATCGAAGCGCTCGACAAGTTTCTAACGTATGAGTAAGGAAGGAATGTTGTGTCCTGGGGGAACTGCATTCTGGCCTCAGGAACTCCAACTTGCACTCCCACCGCCGCGAATGTGACCGCTTTTGGAGAGATCATCTTTCTCACCCGCCGATATTCCAGCGTCATAAGCGGTATTGAAGAGGAATACCCCGCATCAAAGTCCTCTTGTCCCCCCTCAACTACGAGAGTGCCGGGTTTGCCGGTGTAAGACACTTGAACGCCTCCAACGTCCGATTGAACCGAAAGTGCTCGAATGAGTCGGTCAAGTTTGACGATCTGCGTCTCACCCGCCGCGACAACGGTGTCATCTGACTTAGCTGAATCGCCGTTTCCGCTTAAGATCAAAATATGTGCCGAAATGTCTACTTTCGAGGTGTTAACGAAAGTGACAAAAGGTACGACGTTTTTAGTATGTAACCACCACATTCCCTCAATTACGTTGTTACGGTTTGCTATGTTCGTTAGATCGGGATTGGGAGCGATGGCAGCAGACGCATGAGTGATGTAAGTAAGACTATTGATTTCATCAGTGGTCGAGACGTGGGCAATGGCTGCATCTCTCCAATTCCACGAATAGCGGATCCCAGCGCTGCCAAATAGGGAGGCATGTCGGGTGATCGAGGACGGAGCGTCAGCAATGGCATGAGCTATATTTATGCTGACCGACTCGGCCTTTTGTAATGGAATCGGAGCTAAATCATACTCAGTTCCGTCTGCCATCCAGAGGACTGGCGTTACGGTCAGTTCAGATGTTTCCAGAACGTTTTTTATATGAAGAACTGACTCGAAATTGCCGTCGATGTGCCAATAACTGCCACCGACCTCGCGGCTGGCCATTGGTGGGTCTAACGTAGGAATTTCGTCTGGGTTTGCGGTCTTATCTTGGGCTCGCGAAAAATTGAATACATTCAAAACAAGGAAAACGACGAAAAGTGAACGACGTCCCACAAGCCTCATAAGGTAGCCTCAGCTGGCAGATCTACTTACCTTTTCCAGCGAAGTATAGGCATGAACACTTCTCTGCGTCAATAAATAATCTAGGATGCACTGCTAAATATCACGATCGACGAATACCAATGAAGACTTGATCCGTTAGGAAAGAAAGAACGATTTCGTTCTATAAAGTTTGCGGCGGCTTTCTAGAGCAATAAGTTTTCGTGACCCTAAACGTACGATTTTGGTGTGGAAACGCCAAACAGCGCCCGCACTCTTTTAGCAGAGAGGTATCTTGGCAGATTCACTTAGAACGAAATCGTTATTGAAAGAATGCACGAAGGCCTTTTTTCGTTCTATCGTTACGTCATGGCTCTAATCATTGGGATGGTTTCGCAAAAAGGAGGGGTCGGCAAAAGCACCCTCTCCCGACTCGTTGCTCGCGAGTATGCGCTGGCTGGTTGGACCGTCAAAATCGCTGACCTCGACGTTTCTCAAGGCACGAGCTTTAACTGGCAGTCTCGACGGTTACAAGCCGGTATCGAACCCGTGGTTCCGGTTGAGCGTTTTGGAACCGTCGAACAGGCGTTAAAGATTGGCAGCCATTACGACCTGCTGATTCTGGACGGCCCGCCACACTCCACGGCAGGTACTCTAAAGATTGCCACTGCGTCGTTACTCACTATCCTTCCTACCGGTCTCTCGCTGGACGATTTGGAACCGTCTGTCTTGCTCGCTCATGAGCTGCGAAAAAGAGAAATTACGGCTCCTAAAATCGCCTTCGCTCTTTCTCGGGTTGGCGACAGTGAATCCGAGATTGCGGAAGCACGAGACTACATTACTCAGGCCGGATATCGCGTGTTGGCCGGAAGTTTACCGGAAAAGACCGCTTACCGCCGAGCTTCGGACGAGGGCCGGTCGCTTACCGAGACCCGGTTTCCCTCGCTCAACCGGCGAAGTGACGAGTTAGCGCAGGGAATCGTTGACCTCATCACGACAATGCAGAAGGGAAAGGCAGCTTAGGACATGGCAAACGTACCCCCACCCGTCAAAAAATCTCGTAAGGGTCCACCACCAGCTGTCGACCTAACGATTGGTAACCTCGAGAAATCCGAACCCGGATCGCTCAAACCACTCAATTTCAAAGTTCCGGCGGACTTTCATCGCGAGTTCAAGGTCTATGCGTCGCAGCAGGGAATCAGCATGCTAGACCTGTTGCAGGAGGGATTCAAGATGTTGCGCGAGCGCCGTGGTTAAAGAACGAAATAACGAAAAAATGAAAACAGTAAAACAGATGTCACAATATATGGCTGGTTTGCCGATCTGTGGATATTGCTTGGGCAGGCGATGGTAGCTAATGACTGATACGCATCTCAACAAGCTGCTCGACGCAGCCGTGGAGATCCGACAGAACCCTGACGCAGTGGAACGAGCGTACATGGCGCGTCAGCTTGTGCAGTGCACCTTACCCCACAGTGATCCCGGAGACGTTCCCCTCTGGAAGCGAACAAACGGCAACCTTACCCTAGTCATTGATCCCTTCAAGGATCGGAAGACTGGCAAAGCGCTCTACCCTTACGGGACCATCCCGAGGTTGCTACTCTTCTGGATCGTCACGGAGGCCACCCAGAATAAAAGTCGTCATATCAGGCTGGGGAATAGCCTCGATGCCTTCATTCGAGCGGTGGGACTTAGCCCAAGGACTGGGGGAGGGAAGCGAAGCGATGCAAAACGGCTAACATCTCAGATCGAGCGTCTTGTTCGTGCCTCAATTAGCTTTGAAAGTGAACTGGAGACTCATCGGGCTTGGGTCGATATGAAGATTGCCTCCCGTGCCGAGTTTTGGTTCGACCCTGCTCGTACCAACCAAGACAACCTGTGGGATAGCTGGATAAAGCTCGGCGAGGAGTTTTACGAAGCAATTACTGCGGCACCTGTACCAGTCGACGTCAGAGCCCTCCGAGCCCTCAAGCGATCTCCTCTGGCACTCGACCTTTACGCCTGGTTGACCTATACGACGTTTACAGCCTCTCGAAAAGGGAAGAGTAGAACCGTTCCCTGGGAGGGTCTCCATGCGCAGATGGGAGCCGAATACAGTGAAGTGCGGGACTTCAAAAAGAAGGTTATCGTCACTTTGAGGAAAGTGCAGCTCGCCTATCCAGCGATGAAAGTCGAAAGCACAAAGGCCGGCCTCATAATCCATCCTTCCAGGACTGCTATTCCTCCCACAAAGTTCAAGCCGCTCCAAAGTCTTCAATAGGATGTTAGGAATGTAAATATCCACAGAACACCTGTGAAATTAGGCTGTTTTGCACGGTGAAACGGTCCCGCTGTTTTTCTTATCTCCGACTTTTCTACGGTGAAACGGTCCCACAACTACGGTGAAACGGTCCCGAAATTTGGTTGCTTAATGGAAGCCTGTAGTTAAAGCATGTAGTTTTCTATATTCCTGTAGTCGATGATGCCTAACTTGTGAATTTCCAAAGCGGCAACGACCAAACCCGCCAGCCTAAAAGCTCACCTGAATGGAATATCTGATTTTGAGAAAGTAGTAGTCAGCCCACGAGCAGTGTATATACACTAGCTATATGGACGTGTACTCGATGCTGGACGGGCAAGGCTTTGTCTGGGATAGCGACAAAGCTTCCCGCAATGCCTCACAGCATGGCGTTAGTTTCGAGCAGGCCCGAGAGGCTTTCCTTGACCCTCTGGCTCGCTACGAGGACGCCAGCCCTCAGGAAGAGGCACGACAGGCATGCATCGGCCTGACGATCGAGTACCGGCTGCTCTATGTCGTCCATGTAATCCGAGAAGGTGATGTGCTCCGCCTCATCTCCGCACGTCTTGCGGAACCGGCGGAAAGGAGACGCTATGAAAATGACTGAACGGATTAAGCGCAACATGCAGCCCGACAAACCCATGACCCTGATCTCTCTCCGGCTGCCCGATCACGTCATCGAGGATCTCAAAGAGGTCGCTCCCTCACTAGGCTTTGGAGGGTACCAGGCCCTTATCCGCGCCTACATCTCGAATGGGCTTCGCAAGCACCTGGCCGAGAGGGAAGCGCAACGGGCTAAGGACAGCACCGTCGAGGAGTTCAGCCGCAGGCTCATGGCCCATGGTGTTCCTGAGCAGGCCATTCAGGAAGCGGTCGCTGAAATGAGAGCTGGAAGGTAGACCCGTCGCCGGAGCTGTGCGGAAAGTGGGAAACGCTTTTGGGCGTTTTCCAAGGCGGCTTTTTGCCGTCTTTTCCATGGCTCGGTGCGCTAGCGGACGATCTGGCATGCACGGAGACACTTATTGGTGTGGAGGTGAGATGTCCGAACCTGTAGGCGAAAGGGACATTCGGCAATCGCCTGGAAAGGAATGCTCAGGTAGAAAAGGAGCAACAAAAGAAGGCCCGACGGACGCTTGGAAAGGGCTTTGACACCCGGCGAGGCGACCAAAGCCATAGAGCCCGACCTGCCAATGGGAAGCGGGATCATCGATGCATCCCGTCGAACTGGATTCTGGTTCTACGATCCACATAGAAGCTTCCGGTGCCTCAGCCACTCGCGCAACGACTTTCTCGAACGTGGCATGAGAAAGGTCTATAGCAGGGATATTGAGATCCATTGCAGGGCCGGCCCAGCCATACCCTTGGACGCGGCAACCGGTTGCGACACGAATGGAATAAGCCAAAAGCGGATGCAGAGAAGAGATGGCACTTCCTTTGAAGGTGAAATGCCCTAACGGCAGATCGAGCACACGGTTTCTCACCTTTGCGCCGGCAATGATCAGCAAAGCCCCTTCGTTCCGGATGGTGTACAGGCCCTGTTTTCCAATGATTCGACGGATTAAGGCACCAACAGTCGAATGGCTGTCCGTCACAAAAACCGGCATTTGCATAAATTGTAAGCGGTCGATTTCAACTAGCAAAGTGGTGTTGGTGAGCGCTCCGAGTTTAGCGAGCGCGGCGAGTCTGGATGCTCCTTCCACCTGAAAATGATCTACCGGACGTTCACTCGGTTCCACCTGCTGACACCAGGCAGCCGGATTCACAAAAAGGATCGCAAGCCAGAGTGGGCTTTTCATGTGTACTTAGACACCAATAAGCCATTCTTTGCCGCTACACCAGTCCTGTTCCTGATTGCTGTAGGCTTTTTACGATGAAACTCGATCTCCCTTCGTGTTACTATTCATTCGTAGTACGAAAGGATAAGCCAACATGAGCGAACCCAAGATGTACTCCGTTGAAGAAGCCATCAAAGCCCAGAAAGCTCTCCGTTCGGCCGCCGGGCTTGGACCGGAACAGTTTCCCATCCAGGCTTTCGTCGGCATGATCAGCGATGAGATCGAGTCGTTGCGCAAGCGCGGCAAGACCGATGACGACATCGCAGAAATGATTCAGCAAAACAGCACTATCGAGATCACCCCGCAACAGATCGCCGAGAACTACGCTTCGCCTGAGGAGCGGCATCAGCATGGGGAGTAGTCAGCTCCTGCAAATTGTCTCCGTTCTGCAGCGGACTAAGATCTACCATCCGCTCCAGACCGGTTAGTAGACCTTGTCTTTCGGTTCCAGACATCGCCGTAAACAGTTCGGCCATGAAGCGATGGAACTCACCAGAAGCGGTGTTCTTGAGACGCGTTCCTTCTTTTGTGTTCAGGATGTCCACCTTACGGGCATCCTTATCGCTTTTTCGCCGCAGGACCAAGCCTCGATCTTCCAGCGAATCGACAGTAATCTTCAGCGAGGCAGGGCTAAGGTTTAGCTTTCGCGCAAGTTGCGTAAGGTTTAACCCTTCGTCCGAAATGACGTTCAAGATCATGAACTGAGTCGCGCTCAGCCCAGCACGATGAAAACGGTTAAAGTTGGCAGCCTGCACCACCTGGCGGACGTGCATCCAGGCAGCTAGAAATCGGCCAGTCTCTTCTTCGAGAGCTAATACCGGTTTACTGGTACTTACCTGTTTCTGGGTCACTGTTCGGCTAATCCTGTTCCGCATCATTGGCCGGCTTCTTGACTCTAAGGGTGAGTCCATACTGAGCGGCCGTGAGCCGTTCGGGAGAATCGGCATAGAAGTCTTCCAAAAGGCCCTTGAACTTGGCAGCAGAGGTTTCAGAAGTCTGGCACTGGTGAATGATCGCCACGCCAAGCACGATCTTGGCGTGATTCTCTCGTTTCTTCTGATTACGAATGGTCTCCGCACGGATGCGACGTTCGTTGGCCTTTAGGCCCGCGATCTTATCCGCCGTGGCTTTGCGTAAGGCGGCGATCTCAGCAGCAGCCGCTTCTTTGATGGCTTTTTTCTGTGCTTCGAGCTCTTCAATGGTTCTGGGCTTGGCGGGAGGCATGATTCAGCATACAATTTAGGGCAAGCCGTAGCAAGAGCATGTAAACAACTAATGCGCGATACCTAGTTTGCTACGCAAACTACACGCGGTCTCAGCGAGCTGAGACAAGAATAAGCAACAGCAACGACAACAACAACGGCAAGAACCGCTACAAGAGCAACCGCAACAGCAAAAGCAACCGCAACCGCCGCGACAACGACAACCGCAGCAACAACCGCAAAGGCCGCAACATGGCGATCGTGCACGTCTCCTTCAAGTCGTCGAGCAAGGCACCGCCAGCGGCGGCGCACGCGCAGTACATCGCCCGCGAAGGCCAGTACCAGCAGCGCGGCGGCGTCGAGTTGGTCGAGTCCGGCAATATGCCGGAGTTCGCCCAGGCTGATCCTCATGCGTTCTGGGTAGCCGCCGACGCTCACGAGCGCGCCAATGGCCGCACGTATACGGAGCTGCAGATCGCTTTGCCGCGTGAGCTGAATCCGACGCAGCGCGAGGAGCTGGCGCGGGAGGCTACGCGTGAGCTGCTGGGCGACCGGTTCGCGTACACGATGGCCGTCCATACTCCACTCGCCAAAGACAATATCGAGCAGCCGCACATGCACCTGATGTTCTCCGAGCGGGCCGTCGATGCGTCGACGCGCGGGCTGGCCGAGGATCGTTTCTTTAAGCGCAATGGAGCGAAGAAAGACCCTGCGTGGAATGACCGGAACAAGCCCGATGAGGTTCGGGAGAAGTGGGTCGAGATGATGAACGGCGCGATGCAGAAGGCTGGCATCGAGCTTCGCGTCGATGCCCGTTCCTGGGCCGAACAGGGCCGCGAGGATCTCGCCGCGCTGGTGGAAGAGAAGACGCTGCGTGGGGATGGGCCGGAAGCACTGGAACGGCTTGCCCACATCGCCGAGCAGAGGCAGATGCGGGCGGAGTTGCCCGCGCCGCATCTTGACCAGGCGGCTGCTGTGCAGGATTTGGAGAAGCGGGCCGAGCAGGAGGTCGTGCGGATCGAGCAGCGGCGCGATGCCGAGGTCAGCATTCTCGACAAGCTGATCGAGAAGGCGCGGGAGTTGGCCGTCGAGGTCAAAGAGCGGACGACTGAATTCGCGCGAAACGTGGTGGATCGGGTCGAGTCGTTTTTCGGGGCGGGCAAGCAGGAGAATCTGCCTTTCACCGCATCCCTCAAGGAGCAGGAACAGGCCCGATCTCCGTCGCCTCCATCTGAGGAACAGTTGGAGAAGAGTCTGGCCGGGTTGGATCAGAGGATCGCCATGCGGGAGTCGTTCGATGCGCAGCTTGCCGGTCTCGATAAACGCATGGAGGCCGAGGCCAGGGCGCTTCAGGAAAAGGAACTCAGCCGGAGCCAGGAGATCTCGCCTGCGCGCCCTGAGAAAGAAATTGAAATTGAGCATGAGCATAGCCGTGGGTTTGGAATCGGGCGGTAGGGAGAGATGAGGCAATATGGCGGACGATGAAGCGATCGCGCTCTACGGCATGGTCAAGAAGATGGCGCAGGCTATGGCCGCCCGCGAGGCAGCGCTCGACGCGAAGACCGCCGCGCTTGCCGCCGCCGTCGCGGAGCTGAGGCAACTCCCAGGAACTCTAAGCCAGCAGACCGGCCAATACATCGAAGCGGGAATACGCGCTTCGATCAGGGGCGACTTCAAGGGGCCTATCGAGGATGCCCTTAGAGTGCCGATCGGGGAGTTGCAGTATGCGACCACTCAGGCCCGCGATGCCATGAGAGAGGTACGGAGTCAGTCGAAGATGCAGAGTTGGACTGCGGTCGCCATCATGGTCCTCATGGGGATCATCCTCGGCGTGTTCAGTTGCTACTACTTCTTCGTCCGGGACCTCAACCAGGTCAACGACAGGCTCGATATCATCCAGCAGCAGATCGCCCTGCCGGCACAAGCACCCGATGCGAAGCCGGCGACCATTCCCTCAACTAAAGCCCATCATGGCAGCCATGCCGCGGCAGCGCCCAGCGCACCGTAACCCTCTTCGAAGGAAAGCAGGCTATGGATTTGACGTTCGCAAAGAGCGCGAACTTGGAACGAGCAAGGGCGCTCGTCCCACAAACCCACAGCCTCGACGGCGGGAGAAATTGAAGCTGTCGACAACACCGACTTTCAGGGAACGCTCTCTGTGTAAAGATGAGGCAATCCGCGATTAGGGAGGATTTATGGGGATAAGAAAGGCTGTGGTGGGAGTGGTGTGCTTTGGTCTGTGCATGAACGGATGGGCACAGGCTCAGAGAGAAAAAACGGACGTAGAAGAGACACGCGTTAAGATGACCGCGCTACGTGATGCGTTTGTGCAATCGGTGAAGGATGCTGGATTTACTTGCTCGATTGCGGTGCCTCCGGTAATGGTTGAGGACGTGCCTTCATTTGGCAGCTACGATCCCGAGACAAATACGCTTCGAACGTCAGCATGGAGTTTGCTGAAACCGGAAGAGAGCCAGATGTTCTACCACTTCATGGGGCCCAATGCGACGGAGGAGATCGCACGGAAAGAGTTTGAAGACGGCGTCCATCACTGGGTGATTGTGCATGAGCTGGGACACTGGTTCCAGGCTTGCCGTGGAATTACGGAGAAGACTGCAAAGCCGTATGCAATAGAGTTTGGCGCGGACCGCATCGCAGCCGCGTACTGGAACGAACATGACCCGGGTGTGATCGCGCATCAGCGACCGGTGTTCGAGGCGATCCTGCACAACTTCCCGAACCCTGTGCCAGAGGGCGCGAGCGTAGAGCCATTTTTCAACGACCACTACCAGGAGCTTGGACCGACGCCGGGATATCTGTGGTTTCAGTCGCGGATGTGTTTAACGGCATTCGAAGAGAAGCCGAAGCCGAGCCTCAAGCGGGTGCTCGCAGAGACAAGATAGCCATTCTGCGGACCGGATTTCCAAAGCAAGAGATCCCTTTCAAGGAAGTGCGTTCTCAGGTTTATGGCGTTGCGATGTATGTGGCTTGCCGTGCGATCAGCATCCAAGCCCCTTCCGGATTTCGCTGCCATACATCTGTGTAGCGGCGGATCTTCGGTCTGCCCGCATCTGGACCGACTGCTTCCGTCAGCTCCTCATGTCCCATCAGGATGACCAAGCCGTCGAATACTGAGCTTGATTCGACAATGTCTTTGAATGCGCTGTATCTAATACTGCCTTTGCTGAGAAGCTGGAGGACAGTGCTGCGATCCATGATGGTGTTTCCTGGACTGTTCACCTTCATCTGCGGCGACCAGATCTTTTCGAGTGCGGCAGTATCTTTTGCGCGCATGGCCGGTCCGATTCCGGCCCGGACCGACATCACTTCGCTAACAGGATCAACTTGCGCGACGAGTGGCGATAAAGAAAACGTGAGCATAACGAAGGTTATGAGTGATCGCATGTATGGCTCCTAGATATGGTCATCGTTCCATTGCCTGTATAGCTGGGCAAGAGTCTCTCGCCGCACTCGTTCCAACCGCGTTTTCGGCTGCTCCGCTAGCCCCTCGGATCCGGCAGAGTGCTGAGCTTCTATTTCGCACTGCTGCAAAGCCCTTTAGACTTCCAATCGGTCACCACAGTGGTTGCTGGTTTGGCAGACGAGTGAAGAACCAGGATGATGCCCCGACGAGTCTCGGAGCCGGAGGCGACCAATTCCATCGGGACACCCTCTGGGACAATCACATCTGTTCCTTTACGCCCTATCTGCTTACCCTCTGGTGTTTCCAGGCAAGACTCGCCGGATTCCGTGTAGAACGCCTCTGGGCCAGAATGGACATGTGTGCGGCTCACTGAGCCAGGTTCAAGAATCCCCTCCATGTACTGGGCTGTGTAAACCTCATCCGGCTTAACGGGCAGAGGTCCGATCTGGGTGATCCGAGAGCCCTGCGATGGAGACGCTGGTTTCTCCCCTACTGTGAAGAGCCAGGTCTTGCCGAGAGCCTCGACTACGGCGCTGTTGACTGTGCTGGCTCTTTCCGCGCTCTCACGGGTGGGATAGGCATCGAGTGTCCAAAACACTTCCGTGGGAAGCTTACTAAGGGGCCTGTTCGCGACGATCCAGCATCCCTCCGCCTGGGTTCTCTCAGCTGCGGGTTTGCAGCTTATAAGCTTCTGTTGCTGTCCGGAAGCCGTGAACCCCATCATGCCAGGCAACTGAAATAGCACCACACAAGAAAGGCCTATCGCTGAGAACACGCGGTTGCGGATTGCCATGTATGCCACCTCGCCAGAGACAAACAAAATGCTGTTTGGCCAAGTGTAAACACTTATAACAATTGGAGATAGCTTTTGTACGCGAGGTAAAGACGCTGTCGAGCCGAATCGCCTCAAGACGTATGGCTTGGAAGCGGCCATCCCGATCCTTGGTTTATGAATCCAAAAAGCCATGACGCTTTGACAGTCGCCGGTCACTTTTGCGTTTTGCGCGTACCGTAATTCTTAATGTGGCGATGGAGCAGGTTGAGCATTGGCACCCAGAGGGCGAGGGCCGCCAGAAGGCCAACTGCAATAAGGTAGGGAAATCAGTTCGTCGGACACTTTACGTCTCCTATGTAGTTCGAATTAGCAAGCTTGACGGGAAAGAGTCTCTCTCGATCTCCTGAATGGAGCGTTCGCAGACCCACACGTCGTGCCGGGAGAACAGAATAGTGTGCAGGTTTCCTTCGCTGGCTGCCAGCTTCAGTTGCGTCGACTCTGGTTGCAAATTTCAAAGCAGTTGGTTTCCGTGATCCTCATGGCTTGATCAAAGGGCGTGGGTCCTTGTCACTCTCATACGCAGGAAACGGTGGCTGCTGATCGAGAAGAAACGATCGAATCAAT